>DASQKT010000193.1:0-6736 GCA_035630415.1 Skermanella sp. | reverse complement strand
CTTCGGCCAGGAAGGTGCGGAAGCGGGCGCTGTCGAGCACGCCGGCCATGCCGACGACCTTGTTGGTGGGCAGGCCGGACGCCTGCTGAAGGACCCACACCATCACGTCGAGCGGGTTGGTGATGACGATGACGAAGGCGTCGGGGGCATGCTTGCCGATGGCGGCGCCGACCGTCTTCATGACACCGGTGTTGATGCCGATCAGGTCGTCGCGGCTCATGCCGGGCTTGCGGGGAACGCCCGCGGTAACGATCACGACATCGGCGCCCGCAATGACCGAATAGTCGCTGCCGCCGGTCATCTTGGCGTCGAAGCCTTCGACCGGGGCCGACTGTGCGATGTCCAGCGCCTTGCCGTCCGGCATGCCTTCCGCGATGTCGAACACGGCGATGTCGCCAAGTTCCTTCAAGCCTGCCAGCAGGGCGAGCGTGCCGCCGATCTGGCCGGCGCCGACGAGCGCGATTTTATTGCGTGCCATGAAGCGTTCCCCAAGTGTTGCGGAGATGATTATGCGAGGGAGCGAGGGTCACTTTTGGCCGGGCCTGACGACCCTCAAATCCGCGCGGGTACGTACTCCGAATCTGGCCGGAGGGCAAGGGGAACGGGATGGCCTTAACCGAGCGGCGGTTGAAACGCACCCGCTAAAGACCGGCCTCAGCCCCCTGTCCGGAATCGCACTTCGGGAACCGGGGCCGGACACTTAACGTTTGGATGGTAATACCAAAATTCGGCGATGGAGGGCGTTCATGAGGACTTGGATCTCCGGTTTGTGCGGCGCGGCGGCGCTTATGGCCGTCTCCCCGCCCATACAAGCTCAAGTAGTATCGGACCCCGGCGAGCGGGCCAGGGCGACCGACGCGGCGCAGCCCACGCCGCCCGGCTTCACCGTCGTGGAACCGCGTCCGGACGCGGTGGAGACGTTCGAATGCCGATCCCTGCTGACATTGCTGATGGTTGCAATCCCCCCCTGGGAAGAAGCGGGCGCCTGGTTCGAGGCGCCGTTCAAGCAGCGCGAACCCAGTCTTGAACAGGCCGCCGCGCGCCAGCGTTGCCTTGACGCGCTATCCAGGCCAGTCGTCCGGTTCGAGGCGAATGTCCCGGTCAAGCGGCCGGTCGACCGCGTGCCACGACCGGGTATGTAGCCGCCGGAGGGGCTAGCCAGACCCGGCGCAGAGGCCCCGAAGCGGCCCGATAACGGCCGGCCGGGGTCGTGGCGGCAGATTGACGCAGTATCCGATAGTCTGCCGCCAAACAGCCCCGCTGGAATGTTCGACGCGTTATCTCCGCTTAATTCGAACTATTCCGAATTATTTGAAACGGCCGATTAATCGATCGTTTCCTCACTGCCTTTGCCGGGAAGACGGGTGGCCGCCTGTCGCCCCGACTCCGACGGACAGGCGCTCACGACAGCTTAAGGATGACCGCTCCGGAAACCACGGCCAAGGCGGCGGCGTGGCGATGCCATCCGAAACGCTCCTTCAGGACCACGGCCGAGAGTGCCGTTCCGAACAGGATCGAGGTTTCGCGCAGTGCCGCGACCAGGGCCACGGGCGCCTGGGTCATGGCCCAAAGCGCCAGGACATAGGCCCCCAAGGTACAAGCTCCGCCGATCAGCCCGAAATGCCAGCGGGAGCGGCAGTGCGCGACCAGGTCGGCCCGCCGCAGCAGCAAGGCCCAGGCGCCGATAGGCAGCGCCGTAGCCAGGAAAACCCACATGGTATAGGCGGCGGCGCTGCCGGACAGGCGTACGCCCGCTCCATCGACGATCGTGTAGAGGGCGATGACCGCTGCGTTTGCCAGCGCAAGCGATGCCGCGTTTCCCCTGCCCCCCGAGCCTGGACGTGATTTGGCGAAGGTCATGCCGAGGACGCCGGCGCTGATCAGCAGGACACCGCCCCAGGCGCCAAGGCCGAGATATTCGCCGATCAGCGGACCGCTGGCAAATGTCACCAGAACAGGGGCCGTACCCCTCATCAGGGGATAGGCGAAACTCATGTCGCCGACACGGTACGCGGCACCGACCAGGGCAAAGTATCCGACATGGATCACGACCGATGCCGCCGCATACGGCCAGCTTGCTGGGTCCGGTACGGGAAGGAACGGCAGGACGAGAGCCGACAGCAGGGCCGACCCGCCGGTGACGAGCACGATGTCCAGGAACTTGTCGCTGCTGGACTTGACCACAGCGTTCCAGCTGGCATGGAGAAACGCCGACAGGAGCACCAGAAGCATGACCTGGATCGACATCGTGGCGGGGGTCATGCTTTCCGGCTCGCCCCGCTCATGGCCCAGCTCTTGAGATGGCTTCCGGTCATCCGGAACGACTACAGCTTCGCACCATAGAATTCCAGTTGCCAGTTCATTTCCACCGGCGTCAGTGGATAGTCGAAGCCGTTGCGGGCGTTCAGCAGCATGCGCGGAGGAATGTTCGCGGCACGCGACTGAAGCTGCATGGCGCACCGCATGCTGAGACCGGCACGCCACGCGAGCGAGGTGACGCCCTTGGGGCTCTGCGCCGCGATGATGTCTTCCACGATCGCCGGGACGACACCTGCCAGCAGCGCCAGTCCCAGCCTGACGAACACCATGTCGTTCCACGACAAGGCGTCGCTGATGGCGCTTTCGTCCAGTTGGCCGATGGCGAACAGCCGCCGGGCGCGCTGCTCGGGCGATTCGCCTTCCGTCCGCTGGTCGCGGTAGTCGATCCGGCGGCGGGCGACGCTGACCACTTCCTCCGCTGTTTCCGCATCGAGGTCGCGGCGCTGGCGCAGGATCGTCAGGACATGCTGATCCACGAACTCCGCCAGCCGGACCGCCAGACGGCCCGGCAGTTTCGGACGGCGCGCCAGCGGCGCCTGCCAAGCCGGATAACCGGCCGAGTCCTCGACCATGCCGGCAAGGGTGTGCTCAGGGATCAGGGCGCCGGAGTTGTCCAGCAGGGCGGTCGACGCCGCGACGTCGCCGGCATTGTATAGTGCCGCCGAAACCGGGGCCGAAACGCCGTTTCGCTGGGCGATGGCGCTCAGCACCCAGGATTTCGGCTGATCCGCGATGATGCTGAGCAGGTCCTTGTCGGTCAGCGTGGCGCAGTAATGGAGAATGGGTTCGGCGACCTCGTGCTCGATATCGCGGGCCAGATGAAGACACAGTTCGGGCGGCGCACAGGCGACATCCTTGAGGCTGGTCGCCAGCGCCTGCCTGACGCCGACCGCCTGATCCCGCGCCAATTGCTCAAGCGTCCGTACGGTCAGTTGAAAAAGCTGGCTCTGGGCCTCATGCGACAGGTCAGGCAGCAGGCGGGCGAGCTTGCCTGCCAGCAGGCTCCGCACGCTGTCGTCGGTGTCGCGCGCCAGGACCGCGCTGGCCTGGGACGGCGCCGCCGGGTTCGCCGCCACTTCACGGCGCACTTCGACAGCGGGATCGATCGCCAGATAATACAGCAGTTCCTGCCGGACGTCCTCGCGGCCCGCCACCCGTGCGCGGATGGCCGCATCGCCGCTCTGCGCCATCAGCTTCGAGGTCTCATAGTCGAGCGCGCCGCCGGACGATGGATTCTGCTCTTTGATGGGCACGGTCGTTCCCGGAATACCGAACTGAAAGGTGTTCTATCCCTTTATGGCCCACCATGGTTTCCAGAAGGTGAACACTTCACCTATCGGCACGCCGGTCACAGGCCTTTCAAAGGTCATTCACAGACCGGAGGGCGGCGGAGGTTCCGGTTCCGGGTTGGTGGCGGGGCTGAACTCGTGCTCGCGGCGGCGCCTGTCGTACTCGTCCAGCGCCCAGTGAACCGTGGGAAAGGCAATGGTGTCCCAGGGGATCTCGTCCCAGCGGAACAGCCCCACTTCCAGGCTTTCCGGACCCGGTTCCACGTCGGGGGAGCACAGCCGCGCGCGGTAGATGAGCTGGACCTGACTGATTCGTGGAATTTCATAGACCGCGAGCAGGCAATCGATCTCGATCCTGGCCCGAGCCTCCTCCCACGCCTCGCGTCTGGCGCCCTCGGCCGTCGTCTCGTTCAACTCCATATAGCCGGCCGGCAGCGTCCATAAACCTTTGCTCGGCTCGATCGCGCGGCGGCACAAAAGTATCCGGTCCTCCCACGCGGCGACGGAGCCGACCACGATCTTCGGGTTCTCATAGTTGATGAAGCCGCAGTCCGTGCAGACCAGACGCTGGCGGTCATCCCCCTCGGGGATCATGCGGACGATCGGCCCGCGTGGGCTGGATTCGGAACTCATGGCCGTAATGTGGCTCAGGCCGTGCCGCGCGGCAAGCGGAACGGATATCGCTGGGGCTCGCCATGACCGGAACCGGGCGGGTCGGGGTCCAGCCCCCTTGGGATCTGCCGCACAGAGTCAGGCGGTGATGTTGACGATTCGTCCGCGGGTCGCGTTCGGGTCCTGAATCGGCTGATTGCCACCGCCGTTGCCGCCGTTATTGCCGCCACTGGCCTGAACGCCACCGTCCTGCTGGCCGCCCTGGGAAGCGGCGGCGCCGTCGGCCGGACGCCGTCCGCCCGACTGGACCGCTGAATAGCCGGCAGTGGGGCCGGTACCCGAAGACTGAACCTGCATCGAACTCTCCCTGACCGGCTATTTGGAAATTACTCGAAAGAACTATACCTTGAACCGGCTGGCTACTGCCACACCAATGCGACAAAGAGACCTTCCCCCTTCGGGCGAAAAGCCAAGCCATCGGTCTCATATCCAGGCGAACCTGGGAATATTGGTCCAAAACAAATAAAATGTCACTGTTTTGCTCCATACTCCACAGCATCCGTGAGGCCTGCGGCAGACAAGAGTTAACAACTTGCTAAGGAAGAATCCGCATGCTTGGGGAACTGCGAAGTCAGTGGAGACACGGCTCCATTTTTATATCCGGCCGACCAGAAGGGTCGTGACGATGGGTCACTGGTTATCGATGTTTCAGGAATTTCGGGAGCTCTCAGTAAACGCGCCGTCCGGCAGATCCAGTGATCGCGCTCCGCTCCAGCGGAAGCGCATGGACGCCTGCCGATGAGCGGAGCGGAGCTGGAGCCCGGTATGGAGACCGGCGGCGGTACGATGGCGCATCTTGCCAAACTGTTCGATATGGCCCGCGACCGTACTCCGGTGGGGCGGCGCGCATTGGCCGATCAGGTCGGCGACTTCTACTTCGCCGGGCATGATCTGTCGAAGCGCGAGCACGATCTTGTCGTCGATATTCTCCGGCAGGTGATTCGGGATGCGGAAACGGATGTCCGCCTCGGATTGGCGGAGCGTCTGGCGGTTCACGAACAGGCGCCCCATGACCTGATCGTCACCCTGGCCAACGACAAGATCGAGATCGCCGAACCGATCCTGATGCGCAGCGGCGTCCTCAAGGATGCCGATCTGATCGACATCGTCCGACGCCATGCCGAAGCCCATCAGGTCGCCGTGGCGAAACGCCCGGCGGTCAGCGCTTCGGTGAGCGACGTGCTGGTGGAGACGGGCAGCATCCAGGTGGCGGAAACGCTGCTGGGCAACCAGGGCGCCAGCTTGTCTCCCCAGGCTATGGCCAAACTGACGACAGCCGCGCGTCGCGTCCCACCGCTCCGCGAACCGCTGCTCGGGCGGCCGGAACTTACCCCCGACCTCGCGACCAGGATCTATTGGCTCGTCTCCCAGGAACTGCGGCGGGTCATCCTGGACCGGTATTCGATCCCCCGGCAGCAGCTCGACGCGGCGCTTCAGTCGACGGTGCAGGATCTGGTGGACGGTACGCGCGGGCGCACCAGCCTGACCATCGAGCAGTTGGAAACGGTGGAGCGCTTGGCCGAAGCGGGGGCGATCACCCCACCGATCCTGATTCAGACGCTTCGATTGGGGCAGATCGACCTGTTCAAGGCGCTGTTCGGCCGAATCGCCGGTCTGGGACCGGAGACGATGCATCTGCTGATCGCGGAAAGCGGCGGCGAAGCCCTGACTTTGGCGTGCCGCGCCCTGAAGATCGACAAGGGATTCTTCGCATCGATCTTCCTGCTCAGCCGGGCAGCCCGGCCGGGCGAGCAGATCGTCGATCCGCGTGAGCTGTCGCGCGTGCTGGCGCTCTACGATAGGGTCACGCCGGAAGCGGCGCTGCCGATCCTGCAAAGCTGGCGCATGAACCCCGGCGCCACCCAACTCATGCCGTCCCGCCGCCGCGAACGCCCGGAAGCGTGACCGGCTGGCGTGACCGGTCGCCTCAAGGTTTTGGTTTGGACCTTGGGAAGGTTCAGGAATTGGTCGTCGGAACCCAGGGAATCCGCTCGACCACGATCCCCTCCTCCTTCAGCTCCGTCGTCTCCGTCTCGGTCGCTTCGCCGTAGATGTCGCGCTTCTCGATCTCGCCGTAATGGATACGGCGCGCTTCCTCGGCGAAGCGGTCGCCGACATAGTCGCATTTCTCCTCGACCTTGCGGCGCAGCTCGACCAGTTCGCGCATCACCTCCGCCCGCCGAAGGGCGGCGGTTTCGGTCTTCTCGGCATCCTGGCGCGATTTTCCGATGCGCGGAGCCATCGGGGCTTTCGCGATGCGGCTGTCGCCGCAGATCGGGCATGCTATCTCGTTCGCGGCGGCCTGCGCATCATAGGCGCCGCTGTTCCTGAACCAGGCTTCGAACACATGGCCTTCGCCGCATTTTAGATCGAACAGGATCATCGGCCGTTTCTCGTTCCGCTCCTGATGGCGTCGCAGGATCACCGGCATGTCGCCTGCCTGCCGTCTTACCGGC
>DASQKT010000192.1:0-10673 GCA_035630415.1 Skermanella sp. | reverse complement strand
TTCGTGCTGCCGATGCATCGCTCGTGCTCTTGTAATGGACGAGACTGACCTGGGGCACGAACAGGACGTTTCCGCCGGCCTTCGAGATGGAGAAGCACAGGTCCAGGTCTTCGACATGAAGATAGAAGCGCTCGTCCATTCCCCCGATCAGCCGATAGTCGTCAAGGGGCATCAGCATACAGGCGCCGCTGACCGCCGGAACCACGCTGACCGACTCCGGCACCGGTTCGTTGTGCTGGTTCAGGCGCCGGAAATAGGGATGGTTCGGCGCCAGCCGGTCCAGCCGCAGGACTTCGACCAATGTCAGCCAAGGGGTCGGCAACTCACGGCGGGAGCCGCGCTGGTCTGTTCCATCGGGATTGACGATGCGGCATCCCGCGACCCAGGGGCTTGCCGCACCTTCGGTCAGTTGGATCAAGTCGCTCAAGGCGTCGTGCTGAAGGACGCAATCCGGATTCAGGAGAAGCAGATACTCCCCGCCGGCGTTCCGGGCGCCCAGGTTGCAGGCGGCGGCATAGCCGATATTGCCATGTCCCGTCAGGACGCTCAATCGCGAGTCGGCAAGGGCGCGGGCTTTGAGCGCCGCCGTCACGTCCACCGGATTGCCGTTGTCCACCAGAATCAGTTCTAGATCGACGTTCTGCGCAAGCACGGCGTCGATCGCTTCGTCCAACTCCGGCCCGGTATGGAAGCTGACCATGACGATGCTGATCTGAACGGTCCGCGCCGGCAGTGCTGCTTCCGGTTTGGCGGATACGCCGGCCGGGACAGGTGCGCGGCGGCGTCTCGTGTCTAGATATACGACTTTGTTCATTGAAAAAATCCGGACAAAAAAATTGATGCGTTCGAAGACCTTTTTTAAGCCGGGGTGCTTTGCCGGCTGTTTTTCTCCTTAGCTTGTCGGTGAAGGCTCAGGGTGCGGGAAGGTCGCCGGAGGGATGGCGGCAGGCAGAACGGCCGATGGAATGACTGGGCGCGTCCTGGACCGCCTGCCGAGCAGTCCGCCGACGGACCAGTCCATCCGCGTCGCCAGCCCGGCAATCGAAACCGCGCGCCTCGCCTGGATTGCCCGGCGACTGGCCAAAATCTTGTCCAGGCCAAGCACGGCGTCGCGCAATCCCCGCAGCATGGTGCCCGCTTCGCCCATGAGAACGGCGCGGACCAGCAGCAAGGCGTTGAGCGCCACATGCAGCGGCAGGAGAGGCAAGAGCAGGGCGGCCGGCATGTTCTTGACGAACATCCAGACCCGATTGCGCGTGCTGTGATAGGTGGCGAAGGTGCTGCGCCTGCCGGTAATCGCCGAACCGACATGAAGTACCCGTGCAGCCGCGACCTGGACGCATTTGTGGCCGAGCAGGCGCAGCCTGAAGCCCAAATCCACGTCTTCGCAGTAGCAGAAGAAGCTCTCGTCGAATCCGCCGGCTTCCAGGAACAGGTCGCGGCGATAAAGCGCCGCGGCCGCGCAGGGGGCGAAAACCTCCCCCTCCGGCGGAAGGCTGCCGGCCGGCGCGCCATGATGCCCGCGCCACACCAGCCCGCTGGCATGATAGACATCGCCGGCGCCGTCCAGGCGCACGATGTCGGCGGCGTCGATCTGGGTCGAACCGAACATCACGGTATCGGGATGACGGAGGGTTGCGTCCATCAGCTCGGCCAGCCATTCCGGCTCCGGAAACGCGTCTGGATTCAGCGTGGCGATCCAGGAGGTTTTCGCCGAGCGTGCTCCCAGGTTATTGGCGGCGGCGAATCCCAGGTTGGAGCCGGGGGTGACGATCCGGACGCGTCCGGTCGCCATAACGGGCAGATCTTCCAGGCTGTTTATCGAGCCGTCGACCGACCCGTTGTCGACGATGATGATTTCATGCGGCGGCAAGGTCTGGTCGGCCAGGGTCCCGATGCATCGCCTTAGTAGCGATCCGCCATTGTAGTTCACGACGATGACGCTGACAGGGGCCTCGACCGACACGATAGGGATCCCTCGTTTGCGTCGTCCATGTCAATACGGGAACTTCCGAAAGTAGTAGTCATCTTAAGAGAGAAACCGGATCTTCGGCAATGCAAAATTTCGAATTCGCGAACGTCGTCGGTCTGATTACGTACATATGTTCTCCGGCCGTGCGCAACTGGAGATAAGATCGTATGCCAATCACCTGTTATCGCAGTACTTCCTGTTCCATGCTCGTCCTGATGGTAAATCGTAGTTAACGATCAGTTCACTCTTTGGTGATAGATACTTGTATATCTTCAGGCGGAAGATATCGCGGTGCTGGACAGAAATATGACTCTGAAGTCTTGGTCTCATTGAAATATACTCAGACCGAGAAATTGAAAAATAAAGATGGTTAGGATCGATCGATCCGGCATTGCGATCATCGAAGTTTCGGCGGCATGAGCGGGCATCTATGCTTTGCGGGTAGTGAGTTTATCTAAAAAATCCGTTGATTCTGGAAGCCGTGCAATAGCAGAAAGTGGGAACTGTGCGATGAAGATCATCATCACTGGAGCTGCCGGTTTCATCGGTTCGGCGGTTTGCCGCCATCTGCTGCGCGACACCAGCGCGTCGATCGTTTGCCTGGACAAGATGACCTATGCGGCACACCCCGATACGCTGACGCCTGTCGTGGACGGGCGCCGGGCCGTCTTCGAAAAGGTCGATATCTGCAACCGGGCGGAGGTGGAGCGCGTCTTCCGCGACCATCAGCCCGACGCCGTCATGCATCTGGCGGCCGAAAGCCATGTCGACCGGTCGATCGAGATTCCTGGAGTCTTCATCGAAACCAATGTGGTCGGCACTTATGTGATGTTGGAAGCGTCTCGCCAGTACTGGGCCGGATTGGCGGGGGAGCGGCGTGCGGGTTTCCGCTTTCACCACATCTCGACCGACGAGGTCTACGGCTCCCTGGGCGAGACCGGCAAGTTCACGGAGACGACACCCTACGCGCCAAGCTCTCCCTATTCGGCCAGCAAGGCTTCGGCGGACCATCTCGTCCAGGCGTGGCATCACACCCATGGCCTGCCGGTCGTCATCAGCAACTGCTCCAACAACTACGGACCGTATCAGTTTCCGGAGAAGCTGATCCCGCTGATGATCGTCAATGCGCTGGAAGGCAAACCGCTGCCGGTCTACGGCGCCGGCGCCAATGTCCGCGACTGGCTGTTCGTCGAGGACCACGCAACGGCACTGGTCCGCATCCTGACGGCGGGACGGGTCGGCGAGAAATACAATGTCGGCGGCAATGCCGAGCACAGCAACATCGAGGTCGTGCTGACCATCTGCGACACGCTCGACGCCATGCTGCCGGTAAAGCGCCCGCGCCGCGAGTTGATCGCCCATGTCGCGGACCGTCCCGGCCATGACCAGCGCTATGCGATCGACGCTACGAAGATAAAGAACGAGTTGGGCTGGGAGCCCTCCGTGACGTTCGAGACCGGCCTGCGCCGGACGATCGAATGGTACCTGACGAACCAGACATGGTGGCAGCCGCTGCGCTCCTCGATCTACGGGGGACAGCGCCTTGGACTTGGCGCCGCCGATTTCGCCCGCCGACTGGAGGTCGTGGCATCATAATGAAGAATAACGGAAACATCGCGGCCGGACGCCTGATCCTGGTGTTCGGCCACAGCGGGCAGGTCGCCACGGCACTGCGCGAAGCCGCACTCCCCGCCGGCTGGACGTTGCTGACGGTGGGCCGTGCCGAGGCAGATATCACGGACGCCAGGGCGGTCGAGAGCATCGTCGCCTCGGCCAAGCCCGATCTGGTCGTCAACGCCGCCGCCTATACCGCCGTGGACCGGGCGGAAAGCGAGCCGGAGCTAGCCTTTGCGGTCAACCGCGACGGGGCATCTCACGTGGCGCGGGCCTGCGCGCGGGCGGATATCCCGCTGATCCACATCTCCACCGACTATGTCTTCGACGGCAAGGCCGCCGGTCATGCCTACCGCGAAAGCGACCCGGTCAATCCGCTGAGCGCCTATGGCGTCAGCAAGGCCGCCGGCGAGAACGCGGTGCGCGCGGTGGCGCCTCGCCATGCCATCGTCCGGACATCCTGGATCTATGGACCGCACGGCCAGAATTTCGTCCGCACGATGCTGCGGATGGCGGAGGCGAGGCCGGAAATGGGCATCGTGGACGACCAGTACGGTTCGCCGACGGCGGCGGCCGATATCGCCGACGCCCTGATCGCGATGGCGGTACGGATACTCGCGGCGCCGGGCAGTGGCGGGGCTGGTGGCGGGGCCAATGCCAGGAGTGAGTTGTTCGGCACCTTCCACTTCTGCGGGACGGGCTGGACGACATGGTTCGGTCTGGCATACGAGGTCTTTTCCCAAGCCAGCGCCCATAACGGAGGAATGCCGGGGCTGCGGCCGATCTCGACCCTCGATTATCCGACACCGGCGGTTCGCCCCGCCAATTCCGTGCTGAACTGCCAACGGCTGGCGGATATCTACGGCATTACGGCGCCGGCTTGGCGCAGCAGCCTGAAGACGTGCGTCGTCAGGCTGTGCGCCGAAGCCGCCCGGATGGCGGAGGTCGAAAACGCGGCGTAGGCCCTCAGCCGCCTGCCTCGACCTCCGCGACCTGAGAGCCGACTGGGGAGCCGACTTGCGAACCGACCTGCGCCGCCGCCTTGGCGGTGCGGCGGCCGAGCCGCAATGCCGGCATCACGTTGATCATCGAGGTCGCCAGCGCCGCCAGATAGGGGAGGGACTGCACCGCCAGCAGCCCCGCCCACAGGAAGGCGTCCCGGTTCTCGTGGCCGAAGACGATGACGATCGCAAGTGCCGCTCCCCATAGCCCCAGCATCAGTCCGATCTCTTCCCGAGCGTGGAGGAGCCCCTGGACGATGGCGGGCTGGTTCTCGCATTTGGGAGTGCGGACGAAGGGCCGGCCAGACGTGAATATTCCCTGCCAGATGGCGCGCCCGACTGTGTGGGTCAGCGCCATTCCGGCCACGGCCGCGCCGATCTTCCGGACCCAGGAGCAGCGCACCCGCTCCTCATAGAGCCACAGGCTGCACACGATCTTGAAGCCGAAGACCGACAGGGTCGGTATCATGAAGACGGTCGGCGGGAACTCGAAGTATTTCGGGAAGGCCAGCAGGCCGAGCGACCAGAAGATGGCGGCAGCCGCGAATATCAGGTTCGCCGCATCGGCGAACCACGGCAGCCAGCCTGTCAGGAAGTGATAGCGCTGGGCCGGCGTCAGCGTCCTGCTGCCGGGCAGCATCTCGCGCCAGTGACGCTTGAGGATCTGTGCCGCGCCATAGGCCCAGCGGAACCGCTGGGTCTTGTAGGCGGCGAAGCTGTCGGGGACGAGGCCCTGGCCGAAGCTGTCCGGCATGTAGACCGCCTCGTAGCCGGCTTCGAACAGGCGGAGGCCCAGTTCGGCGTCCTCGGTGATGCACCACTCGCCCCAACGACCGACCTCGATCAGCGCCGACTTGCGGATCAGCGTCATGGTGCCGTGCTGGATGATCGCGTTGCGCTCGTTCCGCTGGATCATGCCGATCTTGAAGAAGCCCTGGTATTCCCAGTTGCACATGACCTGGAAGGTGTCGCCGCTCCAGTCGCGATAGTCCTGCGGCGACTGGACGAAACCGACCTTGGCGCGCTCGAAATAGGGGACCGTCGCCGACAGCCAGTCCGGCGTCACCTGATAGTCGCTGTCGATCACGGCGACGATTTCGGCGTCGGCGGCGGTATTGCCCAAGCCGAAGTTGAGGGCGCCGGCCTTGTAGCCCGGCCAGTCGGCAAGGTGGAAGAAACGGAAGCGCTCGCCCAGTTGGCGGCAGAAGGCTTCGACCGGCCGCCAGACCGCCTCGTCCCGCGTGTTGTTGTCGATGATGAGGACTTCGAAGTTCGGGTAGTCCAGCTTCGCCAGCGCGCTCAGGGTCTGCATGACCATGTGCGGCGGCTCGTTGTAGCACGGCACATGGATCGACACCTTGGGCGCGTCGGACCGGGGAGCCGCCCTGGACGGGGTGAAGCGGCGCAGCCAGCGGTCGGTCCAGACCACTTCGGTCAGTTCCAGCCCGTCGAACAGCATGACGGCCAGCAGCACGACCTGACAGGCCAGCAGCACGGCCCAGGCGATCTCGGTCGTCAGCGCCATGCCCAGCGTCATGGCCGAAGCGCCGGTCCAGACCAGGACGGAAGCCGACGCCTGGATCAGCGCCGCGTAGAAGAACTGGCCGCTCGGCTTCAGGTCGTTGCGGCGGAAGACGAACCAGACCGTCGGCAGGAAGGCGATCGCGATGGCGGTGGCGCAGAGCGCCGGCCAGTCCGGCACTTCCAGGATACCGCCGGACAGCGGGAATTTGGGCTGGCGCATGGCGTCCCACATGCCCCAGGCGGCGCCCGCCGACCCTTCCAGCGTCCGTTTCCACGGCTGGTCGAAGGCTTCCATGATGTAGTAGTCGAGCCGCTCGCGCGCCGCGACGTTGAAGAATGTTCGGAGGAACTTCGCCTGATTGATCTGTGAGGCTTCGGCGCCGCGCCGCCAGGGACCGTCGCTGGGCCAGCCGATCTCGCCGATCAGGATGTGCTTGTCCGGGTATTTCTGGCGAAGCTCGTTGTAGCGGAACATCGCGAAATCGACGGCGCCATCGGCCGGGATGCCTTCCCAGTAGGGGAGGATGTGGGCGGTGATGTAATCGACCGCTTCGGCCAGTTCCGGGTGGTCGAGCCAGACGTGCCAGGGTTCGGCGGTGGAGACGGGCACGTTGACCTGCCGCTTCACCCGCTGGATGTTGGCGATCTGCTCGGCCACGGTCACGTCCTTGCGGAGGATCGCTTCGTTGCCGACCAGCACGCGGCGGATATTGGAGTTCTGCCGGGTCAGTCGGACCAGACTGGCGATCTCTGCCTCGTCCTCCGGGATGCCCTGAATCCAGGCGCCTTGCGTTACGCTGAGGCCGTGGCGGCGGGCAGCATTGGGGATCAGGTCGGCGCCGTTGAGGGAGCTGTAGCTCCGGACGCTTTTGACGTGGCCTTCCAGCGTGGCCATGTCGCGTTCTATGTCGTCGGGGCCAGGATGCCTGCCTTCGATCGGGCTCTGGTCGGCCTGATAGGGGCTGAGCGCCACGCCGCTTATCAGACCGGCCCAGGGACGCTCGCTGGCGGGACGGTTGGCGAAGGCCCAGGCGCCGAGATTGCTGAGCATGACGAGGAAAAGGACGATCACGGCTGACTTGCGCATGTCTTGACGACTTCCTTTTTATTTTTCGCAATCGCCGGCAAGTGGCGCGGCGCCGCCTTGGGACAGTGTCGTTGACCTATCGCACCCGACCGCACGAACTCTTACCGCCCTGCGGCGATAAAGTCCCTGAGCTCCGGTTTTTCGTTGATTCCACAGCGCATCGAAAAGGCGCGATGTGGCATTTTATCTAAAATGCCCGTCTTGCGGACGGCCCGCCGAATCCTCGTTCGAGTGCCTGTTCAATCCGAAGAAATCACGCGACAAACACCGGGTATACGCGGTTAATTCCATGCAACGAAGGGGTGGAGAAGGAATATTGGGTTATGTTTAAATTGAACGAAAGGCTTGCCGGCGATACGGTCCTGGTGCGCCCGCTGACCCTGTGTCAGGTGCTTTGCATGAATAACCGCATATGGCCCTGGCTGATCCTGGTTCCGGCGCGGCCGGACGTGACCGAAATCCATCATCTGCCGGCATCCGACCGGGCCTTGCTGATGGAGGAAGTAGCCCAAGTCTCCGCCACGCTGGAAACGCTGTTCCGGCCGGACAAGTTGAACGTGGCGGCCATTGGCAATGTCGTGCCGCAATTGCACGTCCACATCGTCGCCCGCCGCCGCGACGACCCCGCTTGGCCGAACCCGGTGTGGGGCAGCGGGATCGCGGAGCCGTACGATCCAGCCGACCTGGACGCCCAGGTGAAGCGGTTACGCGACGCGCTTGACTTCTGAAGTCTTCCTTTCTCTGTCTCAACCAGAGATAGCTTATTCTTTTAGGGTCAGCTTGAGGAGATGGCTAGTTCTCGCGTATCAACTTGCATATGCGAGTAAATTATGCGCTTTATGCATCAATAACGAGAATAAACGCATTTATTGTAAATAGGTTGTTCCGATAATCTTCGATCGCCGGACCGTGGCGACCGGTCCCGTCTATCCGGTTCCTAACCCGCGCGACTGCCGATCGAAGGATTATCCATGAAGCGTTTCAAAGCCCTGGTGCTGACCGCCGTCTGTCTGCTGTCGTTTACCGCCGCCTCATCGGCGCAGCAGGTCCCCGCAGGTCCCGCCGGAAATCCCATCGTCATCAAGTTCAGCCATGTCGTGGCGGCCGACACCCCGAAGGGCAAGGCGGCCGAGCGTTTCCGGGAGCTTGCGGCGGAACGCACAGGCGGCAGGGTGCGGGTCGAGGTCTATCCCAACTCCCAGCTCTATAAGGACAAGGAGGAGGTCGAGGCGCTCCAGCTCGGCGCCGTGCAGATGCTGGCTCCGACCTCGTCCAAGTTCGGCCCGCTCGGCGTGCCGGAGTTCGAGGTCTTCGACCTGCCGTTCATGTTTCCGTCGCGGGACGCGCTGCACAGGGTGACCGAGGGGCCGATCGGAGCGGAGATCCTGAAGAGGCTGGAGCCGCACGGCATCATCGGGCTGGCCTATTGGGACAATGGCTTCAAGAACATCAGCGCCAACAAGCCGCTGCTGAAGCCGGAAGACGTCCGGGGCCTCAAGATGCGCATCCAGTCGTCGCGGGTTCTGCACGCCGAGATGCGGGCGCTGAAGGCGAACCCGCAGGTGACGGCCATGTCGGAGGTCTATCAGGCCTTGCAGACCGCCGTCGTCGATGGGACCGAGAACGTCTGGTCCAACATGTACACGCTGAAGTTCCATGAGGTTCAGCGCCACGCGACGCTGACCAACCACGGCTACATCGGCTACGCCGTGATCGTGAACAAGCCTTTCTGGGACGGCCTGCCCCCGGACATCCGTGCCCAGCTCGAGCAGGCGATGCGGGAAACCACCGTCTTCGCCAACCAGATCGCGCAGAAAGAGAACGACGACGCGCTCGCCGCGATCCGGACTTCCGGCCTGACGGAGGTCCACGACCTGACCGCCGCCGAGCGCGCGGAGTGGCGGAAGGTGCTGGAACCCGTTCAGACGGAAATGGAAACCCGAGTCGGCAAGGATCTGGTGACGGCGATCCGCAGGGAAACGGACGCCAACCCATGATCCTGAGATTGCTGGGCCACTTGCTGAACCAATGGCTGGATCGCTTGGAGGAAATCATGATCGCCACGCTGATGGGCGTGGCGACCCTGGTCGTCTTCGCCGCCGTCGTCCATCGCTATGCTTCCGGCGTGCCCTGGCTTCAGCCCTGGACGGATCTGATCGACCTGTACTGGGCGCAGGAGCTGTGCATCTACCTGTTCGTCTGGATGGCCAAGTTCGGCGCCGCATACGGTGTGCGCACCGGCATCCATGTCGGCGTCGATGTCGTGGTCCGGCGGCTGGACGCGCCGTGGCACGGCCGCCTGATCGTCTTCGGCCTGCTGGCCGGCGCCCTGTTCACCGGCATCGTCGGCGGGCTGGGCGCCAACTTCGTCTGGCGGATGAGCAGGACGGCCCAGGTCTCCAACGACCTGGAAGTGCCGATGTGGTTGGTCTACCTGGCGGTGCCCTGCGGCTCGTGGCTGATGAGTTTCCGCTTTCTCCAGGTCTGCGTCCGCTTCATCCGGACAGGATACCTGCCGGTCCATGACCACGGCCATGTCGCGGGGATCGAGCCCATCGCGGGATCGGCGTCGACATGAGCGCCCTCGTCATCTTCGGGCTGCTGCTCGCGCTGATGCTGACCGGCATGCCGATCTCGATCTCGCTCGGACTGACGGTGCTGACGTTCCTGTTCACCATGACCGATGTCCCGATCCAGAGCGTGGCGCTGAAGCTGTTCACCGGGATCGAGAAGTTCGAGATCATGGCGGTCCCGTTCTTCATCCTGGCCGGCAACTTCCTGACCCATGGCGGAGTCGCCCGCCGGATGATCCGGTTCGCGACATCCATGGTCGGTCACTGGCACGGTGGCCTTGGGCTAGCGGGCGTGCTGGCCTGCGCGCTGTTCGCCGCCGTTTCCGGCTCCAGTCCCGCGACGGTCGTGGCGGTGGGGTCGATCATCCTGCCGGCGATGGCGGCCCAGGGCTTCCCCAAGCGTTTCGGCGCCGGAGTCGTCACCACGTCGGGTGCGCTGGGAATCCTGATCCCGCCGAGCATCGTCATGGTGATGTATTCGGTTTCCACCAACACCTCCGTCGGCCGGCTCTTCATGGCCGGCATCGTGCCGGGGCTGATGCTGGCGGGTTTGCTGGGACTGGTCACGTGGTACAGGGCGCGGCAGGGCGATTATCCGCGCATGCCGAGGGCGAGCCTGAAACAGCGGCTGGACGCTTTCCGGCAGAGCGCCTGGGGGCTGCTGCTGATCGTGGTGGTGATCGGCGGCATCTATTCCGGCCTGTTCACCCCGACCGAGGCGGCGGCGGTCAGCGCCGTCTATGCCTTTGTCGTGGCGGTGTTCATCTACCGCGACATGCCGCTGAGTCAGGTACCGAAGGTGCTGCTGGACTCCGCCGCGATGTCTGCGATGCTGCTCTATATCATCACCAATGCGGTGCTCTTCTCCTTTCTGATGACGTCGGAGAACATCCCGCAGGCGA
>DASQKT010000191.1:0-6310 GCA_035630415.1 Skermanella sp. | reverse complement strand
CCAGGATGGCCGTCGCGGCGCCCAGCCCCAGGCCCGAGCCGCCATAGTCTTCCGGGATCAGCACCGATAGGAAGCCGCCATCGGTCAGCGCCTTGACGAACTCCGCCGGATACGCCCGCTCGCGGTCCAGCGCGTTCCAGTAGGACCCCGGAAAGCCGGCGCACAAGCGGCGTATCGAGTCCCGGATTTCAGGATGGCTCTCGCCCGCTTTCGTCGATCCCGTCGTTATCGGTGAGGTGGACACCGGCAGCTCCCTGTCATCGCCATGGCGGGAAGATTAAGCATTTGCCACACCATGCGTCAAAGACATCGACCCCGCCGGCCGCTTCGCCGAGGGTACCGCGTCCCGCCGCGCATCCCGGCGTTTCTCAGGTGTTTCTCAACGGCCGCCCTGAAGACGCGGCGTCAGGGACGATCCTCCCGAGCGGCCGCCCCGGATGACTCCGTTGAACAGGAACCTGAGCGCCTCGCTTCGACTCACCACGGCATGAACGCAGAACGACGCGACCGTGGCCGCGACGACAATCGCTCCGAACTCGACCAGGACGGGCCACTCGACATAGGTGAAAGCCAGCCCGAACCAGCAGACGAACATCATGTGGAACAGGTAAACGACCATCGAGGCCTCCACCATTTTCCTGGTGAGGGCGGTTGAACGATTGAACCACCGCCGGGCGACGCAGAGCAGGACATGGGCGGACAGGATGCCAGCGATGGGCAGCAGGAAGTAGCTTGCCGCCTTGCAGACCGGCTCCCCCCTCGGCTCCACCAGCGTCAGGATCAGGCATGCGACGGCGGCGGCGCACCATGACGGCAGATGGATCGTGGTGAACCTCTCCAGCCAGTCCGGACGATAGGCAAGAGCGGCGCCCAAAGCGAAGAAGGGAGCGAAGGCGACCGTCCGTATCGTCTGCACAATGCCTGCGAACAGGATGTTGACGTCGAGCACGCTGCCGAGGGTCGCAGCACCGACGACTCCGGCACCGGTCAGGATCAACGCCACTGAAGCGCTTTTCCAGTCGCGGCCGATCAGGTCCAGCACCCTGCTGGACACGCGACCGAGCCGAAGCCTGCCGCCGTATCTCCACCCCAGGGCAAGCAGCGACGAGTAAATCAGCAGATCGCCAAGGAACCACAACTGCTCGATCCAGTGTCCGCCCGGAGACGACAGCCTCGCCAGCCAGTTCTGCCAGGCGTTCGGCAGACCATGATCGGCAATGGCGCCCGCCAGCATCTGCCATGGGTTGACCAGGAGGGCCACGCTGATCAGGGGCACTCCAAGCCGGATGAACCTGCTCTTCAGCCAGACGCCTTCGCCCTGCTTTCCGATCATCAGCATGGCGAAAAACCCGGAGATGATCATGAATGCCGGCATTCTGAACGTGTGGGTGAACTGGAACACCCAGGTCAAAATGAAGGAAGTCTCGACCGAAGAAACGATCCAGTCGATGTTGGCGGAGTAGATCATGCCTGCATGGTAGGGAATTCCCAGGAACATCAGAAAAGCTCTGAGCTGATCCAGGTAATGTTTCCGTTCCATTCGATCATTCCGGTATTTGCAGAAGACGGACGGCAGGCGGCGTCGTAGCCTGCCAGCCATCCTAGTGTAGAACAACCAGCTTAAACGCTCGTGGCGTCTCTACTGCGAATGTCCGGACCCATTACCCGAATAGTGAAGTAATCGGCGCAATCGAAGGGTTTCCTTGATTTCCCTTACCGGACCGGCTCACGGCCGGAATATGCCGAGTCGAAGACTGGCACCGTCTCATTTCCGAAGGGATCGAGCTGGGGAGCGGCAGACTCCCAGGTCATTCGGGATGCCGGCGCCGCCTTCGTGGCGTCCGCACCGCCCCGCGCCATGCGTTCGATGCCGCCGGCGTCCACCCTGGCGACCTGCGCGATCATCGCTTCTCCGGCCATCTCTTCTACGGCCTGTCCGCCGCTGTCGGGCACCGCCGCCATTTCCGCAAAGCCCGGTCCAGCGGACAATCCAGCGGACAGCCCCACGGACAGCACGACGCTCCCCACGATGTTTTTCCAAACCATCTTCAGCATAGCCAAACCTCGCAATCAAAAGGTGACAGGCTGATGAGTATCGCTGCCGAAGATGGTCCGATCTGTAATGTGGGTGACACCTGGGGAATTTTATTTTACCGGAGCTTCCGCCAATTCGGCTGGCTACATGCAGCCGGCCGGCAGCCCTTCCCAAACTTCGGCCAGGCTCAACTTGCGCGGCAGCAAGCCCTGTTCGGCCGAATAGCGCAAGGCGAGTTCGATAGCGGGCTCCAAGGTCGTGCGACCGATGGGCAACGGATCGCGCCCGTCGCCCGGAACGGACGCGGCGGCTTTGGCGTCCCTGAACATGCGGATCAGTTCCACGACCAGTTCCGGACGCCGTTCCGCCAGATCGCGCCGGACGGTTACCAGATGGTTGACCGGCACGAGACGATGCCGCCGCCAGAAAGCTTCGGCCGACGCTTCCGGATCGGGGAAAACAGGGCGGAGGAAGGAGTCGTCCGGCACCTCGTTGCCGACGATAACAGCGTCCAGCTCGCCGTCGCGCAGCATCGTCAGCATTTCCTTGCCCGGCGGGGCGCGCTCCGCCCAGGACGGGTCCCGGTACTCGGCCACATGCGCTCCTTCGAACGTGATCCACCGAACCTGCTCGGGCCGGACGCCGTACTCGTCGGCAAGGATGCCGCGCAGCCACATGCCGGTGGTCTGGCTGTAGGCCCGTACTCCGACCCTGTGTCCGGCGAGGTCGGCGGGGCCGCCGATCCCGCCATCCGCGCGGCACAGCAATGCCGATTGCTGGAAGCGGGCGGCCATGACCACCGGCAGCAGCACCAGCGGCTTGCCCCAGGCTTTCGCCTGGAGGAAAGTCGCGATGGCCATCTCGCCGACATCGAAGCGCTGCTCCCGCACCATGGGCGCGAAGGCGCGGTTGATCGTCGGAATGTCGACGAACTCCAGGCGCAGGCGGTCGGAGGCGATCCGGCCGGACTTCAGCGGCTCGGTATGTCGATAATTGCCGATCGCCGTGCTCAGCACGGTCTGTTCGTCGGTCATGGTTCCGCCTTCCAATCTTCTTCGATACTCTCAGCCTTCCGCCATCCTGCGGTACGTCAGCCCTTTCTCGGCCAGTTTCTCGCGCATGCCGTAGATGTCGAGACCGAGTTCGCCGGCTTGCAGCCGCGCGCGGGTGCCTTCCTCCTTGCGCTCGCGCGCCTCGCTTTTGCGTAAGACCTCTTCCGCAGCCGCGCGGGACACCACCACGATGCCGTCGTCGTCGGCGATCACGAGGTCGCCGGGATGGACGAGCTGACCGGCGCAGACGATTGGAACGTTGACGGAGCCGAGCGTTTCCTTGACCGTTCCCTGGGCGGAAACCGCCCTGGACCAGACGGGAAAGCGCATCCCGGTCAGCGCCGCCACGTCGCGGCAGCCGGCCTCGATCACCAACCCCAGCACGCCGCGCGCCGCCAGCGAGCAGGCCAGCAACTCGCCGAAATACCCCGTGTCGCAGGGTGAAGTCGGGGCGACCACGAGCACGTCGCCCGGCTGGCACTGCTCGACCGCGACATGGAGCATCCAGTTGTCGGCGGGCGGGATCGACACCGTGACGGCGCTGCCGGCGATCTTCGCTCCCGGATAAATCGGACGCAGGTATGAGGCGAGCAGGCCGGTGCGTCCCTGGGCCTCGTGTACGGTGGCGACGCCATAGGGGGCGAAGGCTTCCGCCGTCCGGCGGGCGACGCGGGGCGGATCGGTGATGACGACGTTCATGCCAAAGTCTCCACGACATGCGGGAAGACGTTCTCGTAGCCTTCGCCGTAGGTGACTTTCCTGTCGGAATTGCGGGCGGCCTGCGCGCCGCGCTGAAGGGCGACGCGGGTATAGTATTCCCAGAGATGCTCCTGGCCCGCCATGCATTCGATGGCGGCGCGCTTCTTCTCCCAGACCTGCGTGATGTCCAGCAGCACCGTCGGCTTCCAGTCGCATTGCTCGGGCTGATGCGGCTCGAACAGGAACACGGGCGGAGCGCCGAGCACCTTCTGGCCGGGGTTATGCCCATGCGCCTGGGCGACGATGCGGGCATGCTGGGCGAAGTCGGTCACCGCCGGATGGTCGTGGTTGTAGATGTCCTTCCGGGAGTGCGAGAGCACGAAGGCGGGATGGATCGCGCGGTAGACATCGACCAGCCGGTACAGCGATTCGTCGTTCAGGGTGATCGGATAGTCGCCGAGGTTCCAGAACTGGATGTCGGCGACGCCGAGATGCTTCGCGGCGGCCTCGGCCTCCTTTTGGCGCTCCGCCTTGACGCGCTCCAGCGTCATGCCTTCCTGCCGCCAGAGCTTGGCGGACTCGCCGCGCTCGCCATAGGACAAGCAGATCACCGTCACCGCGTAGCCTTGCTCGGCATGCAGTGCGATAGCACCGCCGGCCCGCCACACGAAATCCGCCGAATGCGCGCTCACCACGAGCGCCGTTTTTCCCGTTGTCGTCATGATGCGATTCCCTTTTCCGATAGATCGTCCCGTTGAATGAAGGACTTTATTTTCCCGCCAATTCACCGCGCAGCCAAAAGGCCGCCGCGCTCCTCATTGCCGTTCGATCCCGGCCTTGGCGATGACGTCGCCCCATTTGGCGATGTCGGCCTGAAGCCGGGCGCGCAGTTCGTCGGGCGTGCTGGCCCTCGCCTCGACCCCGAGATCCAGCATTCGCTGCTTGATGTCCGGGGTAGCGAGGACGGTTTGCAGGGCACGGTTCATTTTGGTGACGACCTCATCGGGCGTACCCTTGGGCGCGAAGATGCCGTTCCACGACGTCACTTCGAAGGACTGGATGCCGCTCTCCTGAACGGTGGGCACGTCGGGCAGCGCCGGCGACCGGGCGGCGCCCGTGGTCGCGATGGCGCGTGCCCGGCCGTCGTCGATGGCCGCCTTGACGGCGGCATAGTTGTCGATCATCAGATCGACGTCGTTCCGCAGCACCCCGACCAGAAGGTCCGGGGTCTGGCGGTAGGGTATGATCGCGAAATTAGCACCGCTCGCCGACTTGAGCAGCTCCGCCGAAAGGTTTTGGCTGCTGCCGACGTTGATGGTGCCAAGGTTGAGGCCGTCGGCCTTGTCGCCCGCCGCCTTTACCACGTCCGTAACGGTGCGGAACGGCGACTGCGCGCCTGTCGCCAGGACGAAGTCGAAGAAGGAAACGCTTGAGACCGGCGTGAAATCGCTCAACGGATCGAACGGCAGCTTCTTGAACAGGGGCACGCTGATCGCGGTGCCGTTGGTCAGGAAAGCCAGCGTGTAGCCGTCGGCATCCGACTTGAGGACTTTGTTGGCCGCGATGATGCCGCCGGCGCCGGGCTGGTTCTCGACGATCACCTGCTGGCCGAGTTCGCCGGTAAGCTTCTCCGCGACGATCCGCAGGCTGGTGTCGGCGATCCCGCCGGGACCGAACGGCACCACGACCCGGACCGGCTTGTTCGGATAGTCGGATTGCGCATGGGCACTGCCCAGGAGAGGCCCCAGCAGGAGACCGGCCGAAAGCATCGCCGATGTCAGCAAGCCCGATTTCACCAGAAAAGTGCGCCGCGACAGCGCCGGACGGTTGCGCACGGGAGATTCCATGACATTCTTCATCACGTTGCGTTCCCTGATGCCTGATCGCCCGCAAAGCCGTAAAGGCGGGCCGGATTATCGACGAGGAGGCGCTGGCGAGCCTCCGGCGTGGCCGCGAACCGGGGGAGGAGATCGACCAGATCGGCTTCGTCGGCCGGAATGGAGAGGTTGGGGTGCGGGAAATCCGTGCCCCAGAGCACCCGGTCGGGCGCCGTCTCGACCAGGGCGCTGGCGAAGGGCAGGGCGGCGTCATAGGGCGGCTTCGAGATGCGCTCCGAGCCAGATACTTTGACCCAGCAGGTCGGCATCCGGACCAGATCGAGCAGCGCCTGGAAAGCGGGCTGTTCCACCCCGAGAGTGGAGTCGATCCGGCCCATATGGTCGATCACGAACGGCACCGGCAGTTTGCGCATCATTCCGGTCAGCGGCACGATGTCGGGCGCGTCGAGGTGCAGCACCACGTGCCAGCCAAGTTCCCTGATCCGATCCATCGTCCGATGGAACAGGTCCATGTCCGGCGTGCCGCCAAGGTGACGGACGAAGTTGAAGCGAACTCCGCGGACGCCACCGCGGTGCAGATGGAGAAGCTCCGCCTCGCCGTGACTCTGGTCAACGATGGCGACACCACGATAGCGATCCGGCCGCCACGCGATGGCATCCAACATCGCCCGGTTGTCAGCCCCATG
>DASQKT010000190.1:0-5945 GCA_035630415.1 Skermanella sp. | reverse complement strand
CAAGCCGGGCGGAACGCTGATCTACTGCACCTGCTCGCTCCAGCCGGAGGAGGGCGAACAGCGGATCGACCATCTGCTGGGAACCGGAGTTCCCATGGAGCGGTTTCCTGTGACGCCGGACGAACTCGGCGGCCTGTCCGAATTGATCAACGAGAACGGCGAAGTCCGCACATTGCCGGGCCAGTTGGCCGAACTGGGAGGAATCGACGGATTCTTCATAGCGCGGCTGGTCAAGAAGACATGACGCGCGGAAATGACAGGCCTGTCGATTTACGCAATTCTCACCTGCATCCGGCAGGATCATGTGTGATCTTGCGCACACCCCACCCGACTTGGTAGGACTGTTTTGCCATGCAACATTCAACTCTGATCGCACCGTCCATCCTGTCGGCTGACTTCGCTCGCCTGGGCGAGGAAGTGCGCGCGGTCGATGCGGCTGGCGCCGACTATATCCACATCGACGTGATGGACGGGCATTTCGTCCCCAACATCACCATCGGCCCGGCTGTGGTCGCGGCCCTGCGGCCCCATACCGCCAAGGTGTTCGACGTCCACCTGATGATCTCGCCGGTCGATCTCTTCATCGCCGATTTCGCCAAGGCCGGCGCCGACATCATCACGGTCCATCCGGAAGCCGGCGCCCATACCCACCGCACGATCCAGCTCATCAAGTCGCTCGGCAAGAAGGCCGGGATTTCGCTGAACCCGGCGACGCCGGTCGAAGCGGTCGATTACCTGATCGACGATCTCGACCTGATCCTGGTGATGAGCGTCAATCCCGGCTTCGGCGGGCAGAGCTTCATCCGCTCGCAGCTCGACAAGATCCGGGCGCTGCGCCGCCGGATCGACGAAAGCGGGCGGCAGATCGACCTGGAAGTAGACGGTGGCATCAATTTCGACACATCGGCCGCCGCGATCGAGGCCGGCGCCGACGTCCTGGTCGCGGGCACGGCGACGTTCACCGGCGGGGCGGATGCCTATGCCGGCAATATCCGCCGCCTGCGGGGTGCCTGAGGCGGCATGACGAGCCAGCGCGACACCCTAGGCTGGCTGAAGCAGGGCGCGCGGGCGTTCGCCTTCGGCAACCCCCTCTACGGCCTGACGCTGGGCGGCCGGGGCGTCACCGGCTTGGCTGCGGTACCCAACGACCCGTGGCCGGGCGATTCCGACATGGGCGCCGCCATCATGGACGGCGTCTTCCCCTTCGGCGGCGACGTGATGCAGGCGGAAGAGCCGGTCTGGGTGCCGGCGCTCGGCTATGGCCGGACGTGGATCGCCTGCATGAACAGCTTCGACTGGCTGCGCGACCTGCGCGCCGTCGGCGGCGACGTGGCACGGCGGCAGGCCCGGACGCTGATCACGAGCTGGCTCGACCAGAACCACGGCTGGAACTCCGCATCCTGGGCGCCCGACGTGCTGGGCACGCGCATCGCCAACTGGATCGCGCAGCACGACTTCTACTGCCAGAGCGCCGACGACGCCTTCCGCTCCCGCGTGTTCGAAAGTCTGGCGCGCCAGACCACCCACCTGTCCAGGGTCGTTCCCGGCCCGCTCCAGGGCGCAGCATTGCTCAGCGCGGTCCGGGGCCTCGCCTTCGGCGGGCTGTGCCTGCCCGGCTGCGACAAGGCGCTCGGCCAAGCCCTGAAGCTGCTGGAACGCGAGCTTCCGGCCCAGGTGCTGCCCGACGGCGGCCATGTCGAGCGCAACCCCGAACGCCACATGCTGGTGCTGCGCCACCTGATCGACATCCGGACGGTCCTGCGCGCGGCCCGGCACGAAGTGCCGGAAGTGCTTCAGCACGCCATCGACCGCATGACCCCGGCGCTCCGCTTCTTCCGCCACGGCGACGGCGGGCTGTCGCTGTTCAACGGCGGGCGCGAAGCCGATCCCGCCATGACCGACACGGTGCTGGCCCAGTCCGACGCCCGTGGCAGGCCGCTGAAAAGCGCTCCCCATTGCGGGTTCGAGCGCATGCTGGCGGGCCGCACGACGCTGGTGATGGATACAGGCAAGGCGCCGCCGCCGGGGCTCGACACCGACGCCCATGCCGGCACGCTCAGCTTCGAGCTGACGGTCGGGCGCGAGCGGCTGATCGTCAACTGCGGCTCCCATCCCAGCCGCTTCGGTCCCTGGCGCGGCGCGCTGGCGGCAACCGCCGCCCACTCGACCCTGGCGGTGGCGGAGACCAATTCGGCCCAGGTGCTGGAACAGGGCGGCCTCGGCCGCCGGCCCGGCCGGATCACCTGCGAGCGGATCGAGGGCGATGGCGCGACGCTGGTCGAAGCGACCCATGACGGCTATGTCCGCTCCTTCGGCCTGCTGCACCGCCGCCGCCTCTATTTGGCGGACAACGGCGACGACCTGCGCGGAGAGGACACGCTGGAAGGACCAGCAGGTACTTCCTTCGCGCTCCGCTTCCACCTGCACCCCAGCGTCACCCCGACCACGGTCGCCGGGGGCGACAGCGTGCTGCTGAAGCTGCCGAGCGGCGCCGTCTGGCGCCTGCGGGCGACCGGCGCCGTGCTGGAAGTTTCGGAAAGCATCTATCTCGGTGGCGGCTTCGGCGACGGCGACGAACCGCGCCGGACCAATCAGGTCGTCGTGACCGGCGACACAATGTCCGATTCCACCGTGATCAAATGGGCGCTACGCCGCGAGAAGAAGCCGCCGCCCCAAGCATAAAAACTCAGCCTGAAACTCAGCCATAGCTTTACGCAGGATTCCGCCGTCATGACCGCCGATCTCATCCGCGTCACACGAGCCCTCATTTCCGTTTCCGACAAGACCGGGCTCGTTCCGTTCGGTCAGGCGCTCGCCGCGCGCGGCGTCGAGATCCTCTCGACCGGCGGTTCCGCCCAGCAGCTTCGCGACGCCGGCGTGCCGGTGACCGAAGTCGGCGACTATACCGGCTTCCCCGAGATGATGGACGGCCGCGTCAAGACGCTGCACCCGCGCGTCCATGGCGGCATCCTGGCCCGCCGCGACCTGGAAGGCCATCTGGCAGCCATGAAGACCCATGACATCCCGCCGATCGATCTGGTCGTGGTCAACCTCTACCCGTTCGAGGCGACCGTGGCGCGCGGCGCTCCGTTCGAGGACTGCGTCGAGAACATCGACATCGGTGGCCCGGCGATGATCCGCAGCGCCGCCAAGAACCACGGCTTCGTCGCCGTGCTGACCGACGCTTCCCAGTACGAATCGGTCCTGGCCGAATTGGACTCCAACGACGGCGCCACCTCCCTGGCGCTCCGCCGCCGGCTGGCGGCTTCGGCCTATGCCCGCACGGCATCCTACGACGCCGCGATCAGCCAGTGGTTCGCCGGCCAGAACGACGAGACCTTCCCGGCCCGCGTCACCGTCGCCGGCAGTCTGCGCCAGACGCTCCGCTACGGCGAGAACCCCCATCAGGCGGCCGCCTTCTACGTCAGCGGCACCGACGCCAGGCCCGGCATCGCGACCGCGACCCAGCTCCAGGGCAAGGAGCTGAGCTACAACAACTTGAACGACACGGACGCCGCCTTCGAGCTGGTGGCCGAGTTCGACAAGCCCGCCGTCGCCATCATCAAGCACGCCAACCCCTGCGGCGTCGCCGAGGGCGACAACCTGTTCGAAGCCTATGGCCGCGCGCTGGAATGCGATCCGGTCAGCGCCTTCGGCGGCATCATCGCCGTCAACCGCACGCTGGACGCCGCCACCGCCGAGCAGATCGCGAAGCTGTTCGCCGAAGTCGTGATTGCCCCCGACGCCGACGAGGGCGCCCGGCAGTTCCTGGCATCCAAGAAGAACCTGCGCGTCCTGCTGACCGGCGACCTGCCCGACCCGGCCGCCCCCGGCATGACGGTGCGCACGGTCGCCGGCGGCTTCCTGTTTCAGACCCGCGACAGCGGCCGGGTGACCCTGCCCGACCTGAAGGTCGTGACCAAGCGGGCGCCGACCGATCAGGAACTCGCCGACCTGCTGTTCGCCTTCCGCGTCGCCAAGCACGTCAAGTCCAACGCCATCGTCTACGCCAAGGCAGGCGCCACGGTCGGAGTCGGCGCCGGCCAGATGAGCCGGGTCGACAGCTCGCGCATCGCGGCCTGGAAGTCCGCCGACGCCGCCAAGGCCGCTGGCCGCGCGGAAGCCGGCACCATCGGCTCGGTCGTAGCAAGCGACGCCTTCTTCCCCTTCGCCGACGGGTTGCTGGCCGCCGCCGACGCGGGCGCCACGGCGATCATCCAGCCCGGCGGCTCGATGCGCGATGCCGAAGTGATCGCGGCGGCGGACGAGCGCGGCCTCGCCATGGTCTTCACTGGCATGCGCCACTTCCGCCACTAAAACCGGGTCGATCCCAAACGAAAACGGGCGGCAGGATCACCCTGCCGCCCGTTTTCGCATCCGCATATCCGACGGTTACTTCACTTCAGCGCTTTCAGGAAGTCGATCAGTTCGTCCTGCTTCGCCTTGTCAGTGATGGCGACGTGGCGCATGCGGGTTCCGGGAATGAACGTGTCGTTACCGGAAATCCACTTGCGCAGGTTGTCGTCGTTCCAGACGATCCCGGACTTCTGGACCGCTTCGGAATAGGCGAAGCGCGGCACCGAACCGGCGGTACGGCCGTAGACGCCGATCAGCGTCGGGCCGAAGGCGTTGGCGGAGGTGTCCAGCGAATGGCACGACGCGCATTGATGGAACGGATGGCTGTCCGAAACCGGCTTTGTCTCGGCAAACGCTTGGGCCGAGGCGAGCGAGCACGCCACAGCCAGCATCGGCCCCATCAGTCTGAGGGCCAGCAGCTTCATGGTGATTGTCCCCTTTCACAGGTTGCCCCGGCAGTATAAGTCCGGGCCGGACGGCGGATAATAGTACCAAGGAACGAAGGGTTATTCGCGCCACGCGACGTTATGCGGCATAGGCGGCCTGATTCCAGGGCATCGACCGAGTCGGCGGGACGGCGCCTCCCCGCCCGCCCTCCCACCGCATATAGCCGTACTACCAGGGCAAATTCCAATGCACGGCAGGGCCGAACCTGCACACGCCAATATTTAATGATTACAAAACTTAAACAATAAGCAAATCGATTTGAGAGTTTCTTTTCACTTATTTACACTTCTCCATAAGACAAGAGCCGCTGCATCCGCATACTCAAGTACCCGTGAATACTGCTCCTCTTGTTGCTCTTTCATTGCATCTTCTGATTTACTGATCTCCGGGAGAATATGACCATGACTGCTGTGGACGCCCCTGTTAAACCCTCCCTTCCCAAATACGTCCCGCTAAATCTTAAAGACGCGAAGGCCTACGATTCCCTCGGTCCGCTGGCGGCCCTGCTCGGCAAGTGGTCGGGCATCGGCTGGAATATGATCGCCGTGCCGAACGGCAAGGGCGGTTTCGAGCTTCTGGTCAACCTAATCGACGAGACGATCACCTTCACCGCGATCGAAGCCCTCGTCCCCAACCGCAGCAACGGCGGCGGCACGATGCTGCTGGCGGGCGTCAGCTATGACGTCAAGGTGACCGACGCGACGGACGGACCGAACTTCGGCAACCTGCTGCACGTCGAAAACGGCATGTGGCTGTGGCCGACCAACCTCGGACCGGTAGCCACCGACGACAAGGCCACCGACGAGATCTTCACCCCGAAGACCGTCGTCCGGATCGCCACCGTTCCGCACGGCAACTCGCTGGTCGCGATCGGCCCGTTCAGCACGTTCAAGGGAGCGCCGGAAATCCCCGATATCTCCGGAATGCCGACCCCGCTGACGGGCGCGCTGCCCGGTTATGACAACGTGTATCTCAACAAGCACGGCGACTTCGACCCGCAGTTCCCCAACCGTTTCCTCATCAACGCCAATGCCAAGCAGGAAATCCTGGCGACGCTGGCGCTGTCGGTAACGACCGACGACGACGTGGACGGCGGCATCGTCAACATCCCGTTCATCCGCCAGTACGCCGACGCCAAGAGC
>DASQKT010000189.1:0-6909 GCA_035630415.1 Skermanella sp. | reverse complement strand
CTGCCTCCATGTCCGGGATACCGGCAAGGTCATCTGGTCGGACGACGAACTCCGCCGGCGCGGCGCTTCGCCGATCGTCTGCGAACGCCTGACACTACCGTTCAGCGATTCCGACGGCCAGATCAACCGGCTGGTCGGGTGCATCTACCTTCAGGGCAACGCCATGACGCCGGGCTGGCTCGGAACCATCGTCCGGTTCGTCAATATTCGCAACACGGTCCTGGATTGACGGCCTTGGATCGAAGGAGTCTTCATTCCATCCACGCAGGCCGGAAAACTGGACGGCGCTCACTTGGCACTTTCCTTGCGGAGTACGCCATCGATGGTCTTCAGTATCTTGCCATCCGCGATCCGGGAAAAGGTGAGATCCAACCCGTGCGGCGCCAGCCGGCGCTCATAGGTCTGGATCTCATATCCGCCGTCTTCCGTGATGATCAGCGCCTGGACCGTAAGCGTATCGCCGCTCAGATGCGCCCAAAGGTAAGGCTCGCCCGCCATCGGGTCGAGCGGCGTGAAATGGCCGAACATGTTTCGCCGTTGGGCCGCGCGGTAGATGCCCTCGCGCGGGGTCGGCTCGAAGGCGACAGAGTAGGACTGGTGCTTCGTCTTGCCGTCCGGCCGTTTGGTGATCGTGGTCCAGTCCAGCGAGAATCCTTCGTTCTGGTAGGGCTTGATCGTTACCGCAAGATCGCGCTCGCTCAAGCCCTGATCGGCCAGAGAAATGCTCTGCCCCGTGTAGCTGCCGAAGAATTTCTGGAGTATGCCGGAATTGCCCAGACTGGAAGTCGTCGGCCCAAGCGTCAAAATCAGCGCGAGAACAAGTCCGAGTGGTATTGTCCGCCAATCAAACGGACGTCGGTAAACTCGCGGCATGCCCCGTACTCCTGAACCAGTCACTTAACAACCCCTCGGCGAAATGCCAGCGGCGTGGAGTCCACGCCGGAGGTCTTCATTTAAACATGGTTCTTAAGCTTGCGTCACGAAAGCTCTGGGCGAGTATCCCGAGGTAGCCCTTGCCTGGACTGCTCGGCCCGCCGCGTCAGATTTCGAACTGGCCGGGGAGCATGCCCGTCGCCTGCCGGTGTTTCAGCGCATCCGCCAGGGAACAGTTGTCCAGGATATCCGCCGTCGCATCGCGGACCTGAAGCATCAGCCAGCGGACGGAGCAACTGTTGACGTCCGTACAGTCGGCGCAGGCGCGGAAACCGGTCTTGCTGGCGCAGGGCAGGGGGGCCAGCGGACCGTCGACGATGCGGATGATCTCCCCGAACGAGATCGCCTCGGCAGGCTTCGCCAGCCGGTAGCCGCCGTACTTGCCGCGCTTGCTGTCGAGCAGGCCACGCTTCCGCAGGTCGACCAGGATCGCTTCGAGGAACTTGCGCGGCACGTTCTCACGTTCCGCGATGTCCGCGATCATCACCATGTCTGCGTCCGGCTGTTCGGCGAGCATCAGCAAGGCACGAAGGGCGTACTTGGCTTTCTGGGAAAGCATAGGGGATGCAGGCGCCTGACGCCGGAGGAAGCTTGAGGAGCGGGAGCTGAATTATACCAGCAGGTCGAGATACATGCCGCGCCGGTAATAGGGCGGCAGCGTCAGGACGCCGTCCACCAGCAGGGAAGCAAGCTGCTTGAGCGTCGGGACCCGGCCGGAATGCGAACGGCGCGGCCGCGCTTCCTCGACCGAGCGTCCGGCGGAGGCTCGCGCACTGCCGCCGCTGTCGGTTCGGACCGGGAGATTGGTATTCGGGCCTGTCGGACGAGTGTCAACCATGACAAAGACTTACTCTGCAACGTCCGGCAAGGCAAGAGCGGTCCGGTCGTCGTCCCGCAGGTCGAACTGAAGCGACGCCAGACGCGCGTATAAACCACCCTGGCGGATCAAGTCCGTATGCGTCCCGGTTGCAACCAGCTTTCCCTGCTCCATTACGGCGATGCGATCCGCGTTGAGCACTGTCGCAAGACGATGAGCGATGATCAGCGTCGTCCGGTTCTGCATCAGTCTTTCCAGCGCTTCCTGAACGACTCGCTCGCTCTCGGCGTCGAGCGCGCTGGTCGCCTCGTCCAGCAGAAGGACCGGCGGATTGCGGAGGATGGCTCTGGCGATGGCGACGCGCTGGCGCTGACCGCCCGAGAGCCGTACGCCCTTCTCGCCCAGATAGGTGTTCAGGCCGTCCGGCAACAGCTCCAGGAACTCCAGCGCATGCGCGGCATCGGCGGCGGCTCGGACTTCATCGTCGCTGGCGTCCAGCCGACCGTAGCGGATGTTCTCCATCGCACTGGTCGAGAAGATCACCGGGTCCTGCGGCACCAGCCCGATCCGGGCGCGGACTTCCGCCGGATCGGCCGTCCGGATATCGACCCCGTCGAGCAGGACGCGACCGTGACGCGGATCGTAGAACCGCAGCAGCAGCTGGAAGACCGTCGTCTTGCCGGCGCCGCTGGGTCCCACCAGCGCCACAGTTTCGCCCGGCGCCACGGACAGGCTGAACTCGTCCAGCGCCGCGTCGTCCGGGCGCGACGGATAGTGGAAGCGGACGGCGTCGAAGGCGACCGCTCCCCTGACCGGCACCGGCAGAGCGACCGGGTTGGCCGGTGCGGTGATCTCCGGCTCCGTCGCCATCAGGTCGAACAGCCGTTCGGTAGCGCCCGCCGCCCGTTGAAGGTCGCCGACGACCTCGCTGATAGCGCCGACCGAGCCCGCCACCACGACCGCGTAGAACACGAAGGCGCTGAGATCGCCGGCGCTCAAGCGGCCGGCCAGCACGTCATGGCCGCCGACCCACAGGATCGTGCCGATCGCGGTGAAGACGAGGACGATGACGATCACGGTCAGGGCTGCACGGGTCCGAACCCGCTGGACCGCGACGTCGAACGCGCCTTCGACCCGGTCCGCGAAATTACGTCGCTCCGCGTCCTCATGGCCATAGGCTTGGACGGTGCGGATGGCGCCCAGCGCCTCGTCCACGAAGGAGCCGACGTCGGCGATGCGGTCCTGGCTTTCGCGCGAGAGCTTCCGGACCTTGCGCCCGAAGATGACGATCGGGAACACCACCAGCGGGACGACCAGGAACACCAGTCCCGTCAGCTTGGCGCTGGTGAACAGCAGCATGACCGACCCGCCGATCAGCAGCAGCATGTTGCGCAGCGCGATCGACACCGTGGAGCCGACCACTACCTGGAGCACGGTGGTATCGGTGGTCAGGCGCGACAGCACCTCGCCGGTCCGGGTGGATTCGAAGAAGGACGGGCTCAGCTTCACCACATGGTCGAAGACCGCGCGCCGCAGGTCGGCCACGACCCGTTCGCCGATCCACGAGACCAGATAGAAGCGGCCATAGGTGGACGCCGCCAGGATGCAGATGACGGCCAGCATCACCAGTAGGCCCTGGTCGAGCAGGGCGGGATTGCCGGCGGCAAAGCCCTGATCGACAAGAGCCCGCAGGCCGGCGCCAAGGCCGAGAACCGTGCCCGCCGCGACCGTCAGCGACAGGAACGCGCCGGCTATCGCCGTCCGGTACGGCTTCAGGAACGGCACCAGACGGCGCAGCGGGCTGAGATCCCGGCGCGGAGCCGCCGTCATGGGATCGGCGCCGGTCGCAGCCTTCTGGGTCGCCTCGACCTGGGGAGATGCACGAAACACCCGGAGCGTACCTGTGTTTAAGGAGACGGGAAAAGCCTTCACTGGTATAGCAAGGCGTCCGTCGGGCAACAAGGTTCGCGGCCCGCGTCATATCCGCAGCTTCGGAACGGTACGGGAATCATCTCTCCGCAGCGAGATCCGTCTTGCGCCGACACGTCCTGTCCGCTATAAGGCGCGCTCGTTTTCGGGGACTGCGCTATGAAAAAAGAGATCCATCCGGACTATCACGAGATCAATATCGTCATGACCGACGGTAGCTCGTTCCAGACCCGGAGCACCTTGGGTAAGGCCGGCGATACGTTGCGCCTGGACATCGATCCGAAGTCGCATCCGGCGTGGACCGGCGTTCAGAAGCTGCTGGATACCGGCGGCCAGATCGCCAAGTTCAACAAGCGCTTCGGCAGCTTCGGCCTCAAGAAGTAAGCCTCTCCAGGGCGTCAGGCCCTGGACACCGCTTGCGGTATTGTGGTCCCAGTACTTCAGGGTCTGACGTGATAAGGCGTTCCATCTCAGGAACGCCTTTTTCGCGTGTCTAAAATCACAAAAGAATTCTTCAGGCTGCCGTGCCATCGCTTACGCGACGGCGCGCCGGACCTGTTCGTCCAAGCGGGCGACCCGCATGTAAAGCTTATGGCTGCGTTCCAGCAGACTGCGGAGGCCGGCGGGAAGCTCCTCGTTCTCAGGCCCTGACGGATCGGTGCAGACATCGCCGCCGGACAGCGCGTATTCGTCGGTCGCGACCTGTTCCTGCGTGAGTTCGCCGGCATGGACGGCTTTCTGCGCCAGCAGCCACGCCATCACCTGGGTCAACCTGCTCGTCACGCGCAGGGATTCGTAGCTGACCTGAAGGCGGACCTGCGGGGTCAAGCCGCGCTGGTCGGACTGCTCGTTGTAGGCGATGTAGTTCCGCGCCTCGATGAGCAGGGCCATCGTTTCGTCGTAAGTGCGGTTGAAGAATGCAGTAGGGCCGCTCACTCGCTCTCCCGTTTCGGGATTCATAAGTGCCATGATCGATGGTCCCAGTCCGAGGTTAATAACTGATGAGGCACGTCGGCGAACCCAAACGCGCCCTATGAATGCGGCGAAATTTTCTCGACGATCACCCTCTTGAACCCGATTCCGGCGTGATTATCTCAGTCTCCGTGGGAAGGACGCCGAAACAGGGTCCGCCCCACGATGAAACCGGAGTTCGACCAATTGGGTGAATTCCGACGCTGATATCGCTCTTTGGAGGGTATGAAATGCGCACCTATGATCTTTCGCCGTTGTTCCGTTCTTCCGTCGGCTTCGACCGCATGACCCGTATCCTGGAATCCGCGCTCAAGGTCGACGATGCCGCTCTGTCCTATCCCCCGTACAACATCGAGAAGTTGTCCGAAGACGCCTACCGTATCTCCATGGCGGTCGCCGGCTTCGGTCCGGAGGATCTGGACATCACTTCGCAGGAAAATCTGCTGGTGATTACCGGTAAAACTAAGAAGGATGCGGAGAACGGCCAATACCTCTATCGCGGCATTGCCGGGCGGGCATTCGAGCGCCGCTTTCAGCTAGCCGACCACATCAAAGTGACTGGCGCTAATTTGGCGAACGGTCTCCTGAATGTGGAACTCGTCCGGGAGATCCCCGAGGCAGCGCGGCCCCGCACGATCAAGATCGCAGCGGCGGCGCCTTCCCAGGCGATCGAGCACAGCCGGACCGAGGAGCAGCCCCAGGCCGCGTAACGACCGGGTAATCCCGGCCTACCAGATTGGCGCCCCACCGAAAGGCGGGGCGCCGTTTTTATTTGAAAAAAGCTGACGTCAGGCGGTCAGCAGACGTTCCATGCAGGCGCGCAGGGGACCAGGGATCGCCACCGGCTTCATCGTCGCCCGTTCGACGAAGACATGGACGAAATGGCCGGTCGCTGCCGGCTCCGGATCGCCGGCGGCGAACAATCCGACCTCGTAACGAACGCTGGAGTTCCCCAGCTTCCCGACCCGCAGCCCGGCATCGACGATCTGCGGAAAGGCCAGCGATTTCCTGAACTTGCACATCGTTTCGACAGCGACGCCAATGACGGTCGCCCCGTGGATGTCGAAGCCGCCTTCGGCGATCAGGTACTCGTTTATCACCGTGTCGAAATATGAATAATAGACCACGTTGTTGACGTGGCCGTAGATGTCGTTGTCCATCCAGCGCGTCGGGATGGCTAGAAAATGCCGGTACTTGTCTCGGCTGTCGATATCGGTAGTCACGTCCCCTGCTCCCCTGCCGTGTCGTCGCCTCCCGTCATACACCGTGCTTACCGATCCAGGAAGCTCAGCAGCGCTTCGACAACCGCGTCGGGCGCCTCTTCCGGCAGGAAGTGCCCGCTTGCGATCTCCCGGCCCGTCACATCGTCCGCCCAGCGCCGCCAGATCTCCAGCGCATCGTAGGGACGCCCGTCGGTGCCATGGCTGGCCCACAGCGCCAGCACGGGGCAGGCGATACGGCGGCCCGCCTCCCGGTCCGCAGCGTCGTGCAGCCGGTCGATGCCGGCTCCCGCCCGGTAGTCCTCGCAGACGGCATGGATGACGCCGGGCTTCCTGAAGCAGCGCCGGTATTCCTCGAAGACAACGGGATCGATTGCGTCGGGATCGGCGCACCATCCCCGAACCGTCCTGCGCAAATACTCGTCGGGAGCGGCGCCGATCAAGGCTTCCGACAGTCCATCGGGCTGCGCAAGGAAAAGCCAATGGTACACCGCCAGCGCCATGGCGGCGTCCATCATTTCCCACATATCCAGCGTCGGCACCATGTCCAGCACCGCCAGCCGCGTTATCCTGCCCGGATGGTCCAGCGCCAGACGATAGGCCACCCGGCCGCCCCGGTCGTGCCCGGCCACGGCAAAGCGGTCGAAGCCGAGATCCGCCATCAGCTCGACCATCGCCCCCGCCATGGCGCGCTTGGAATAGTCGCCGTCGCGCGGGGCGGAGCTGTCGCCGTAGCCCGGCAGGTCGGGCGCCACGACCGTAAAGCGCCGGGCAAGGTCGGGGGCGGTCCGGTGCCATGCCGCATGCGTCTGCGGATATCCGTGGAGCAGAAGCACGGGAGGCCCGTCGCCGCCGACGGCAACATTCAGATCTACGTCGGGTACAGAAATGACCCTGTGGGCGAATTTTTCCAACATCTGAAACTCCGGGTTCCCGAACGCCGTTGTTGTCGGAGCACGTCCGTCATCGGAGATGAAGACTACGGCTTGCGGAAGAGATGTGAAAATTCAAAAGGTTAATCAGCCGCATGCCGTCCCG
>DASQKT010000188.1:0-4528 GCA_035630415.1 Skermanella sp. | reverse complement strand
TTATTTCGCAGAAAGAGTATTCTTTGGGCTATTTTCGAGTATTGTTATTCATATACTGACATCAGTTTCAGATGGTTGCCAACGATATAATAATACTCAGATGATACTGCGCCTGCACACAGATATGACTTTTCACATATTTCTTGTTGATTATATCTTTTCGTGGGTTTTACGATATTCGATAGTTTTTTGTTAATGCCCGAATTCACGCGCAAAAAAAGGCCGGTGGAAAACCACCGGCCCGAGTCTAGGGAGGAAACGCCCAAGAAGTGCGTTACAGCATCGCTGCTGCACTGACAAATGTATTAATTCAGACTGAATTAGCAAACAAATTAAACCGTTCCCAGGGTTGCGCGGAACGCAGAGGTGTGGAACGGACGCGCCGCCCGGCTGACGGGCCTGACGGCGCTTCCGACATTTCAGTCGTTGTCCTTCCTCGGCACGGGATTGACCAGCGCTATCCGGTAGACGTCCTGATCCTTGCCGATCAGGAACACATCGGTCGGTGGAATGCCCGACTCTCCTGGCGGCTCGTCGAAGATGACGCGCAGCCGGTGCGAGACCGCCATGTTGGCTTTCTGGGTGCCCCGGCTTTCCGCTTCCTTCAGTCCATCGGCCGGAAAGTCTTCGAGCGCGATCGAGCGGATGGGGCGGCCGAAGGTGGTTCGGATCTGGTAGCTGACCACCCGCTTGCGGATCTTCCGCGCGTCCTTCCAATTCACCAGATCCTCGAATACGGCCATGTCGCGTTCGGTGATCGCCTTGGAGACGGTGGAAATCAGTTCGTCGGGCGTCTTCGGCAAGTCCCGCGCCAGGGCTGGCGTCCCGAAGGACGCCAGTGCGAGGGTGCCGAAGATCAGCAGGCCGGAGGTCATGGACTTGGTCTTCGGTTTGGGCATCCCTCGCTCTCCCTTTACTGAGCCGCCGCTTGCTGCTTGGACTGGTCCTTGCCCAGGGCGAAGACCCAGATCACGCCGCCCTGCGTCATCTTGGGCGGACGGCGGTCTTCCGGCAGCAACCCGTCGATGCCGCCCATCATGCGCTCGGCATCGACGCCCCAGCCGGCCTGCACGGCGATGTACTGGACGCCGTCGACCATGTAGGTGGAGGGCACTCCCGTAACGCCGGAGTTGAGCCGGGTTTCCCAGACCGTCTTGCCCGTCTTGGCGTCGAAGGCGCGGAACATGCGGTCGCTGGTGCCGCCGCCGAAGACCAGATCGCCGCCGGTGGTCAGCAGCGGCCCCCAGTTGGCGCTATCCTGGAACGAGTGGGTCCAGGCCTTCTTGCCGGTCTTGAGGTCCCAGGCCTGGATCTGGCCGATATCGACCGGCTTGGAAGTATCGACGCCCTCGCGGAAGCGCAGGCTGGACAGGATCTCGTCGATCGTGACACCGATGTACAGCTCGCCCGGTGCGCGGCCGGTGATCGGAACGCCGCCTAGCTCAGAGCACAGGTTGTCGTTGGCGGGGATGTAGAGCATCCCGGTCTTGGGGTTGTAGGCTTCAGGCGGCCAGTCCTTGCCGCCCCACAGGCCGGGGCAGAACGCCAGCTTCTTGTTGGTGCCGGGGATCTTGGCCGGATCGTAGCTCGGACGGCCGGTCTTGGGGTCGAGGCCGGTAAAGACGTTCTGGTTGACGAAGGGCTTGCCGTCGATGAAGCCGATCTTGCCGTCGTCGTGACGCTCCAGCGTCCAGAGATAGCCGTTGCGGCCGGCGTGGACCATGGCCGGGACGGTCTTGCCGTCGCGCTCGATGTCTACCAGGATCGGGGCGGAGACCTCGTCCCAGTCCCAGGCGTCGTTCCAATGGTACTGGTGATGGCCCTTGATGGCGCCGGTATCGACGTCGATAGCGAGCGCCGAGGTGGCATACAGGTTGTCGCCGGGACGGGTGTCCGGCATCCAGGGACCGCCGTTGCCGGTGCCGAAATAGGCAAGATTGGTCTTGGGATCGTAGTTGCCCTGAATCCAGACGGGCGCTCCGCCGGTCTTCCAGGCATCGCCCTTCCAGGTTTCGTGGCCCGGTTCGCCGGGGCCGGGGACCGTATAGGTCTTCCAGGCCTCCTCGCCGGTCTCGGCATCGACGGCGGCGACGAAACCGCGGATGCCGAACTCGCCGCCGGAGACGCCGACCATCACCTTGCCCTTGGCGATCAGCGGCGACAGCGTCATGTAGTAGCCGTCGCTCCAGTCGGCGATGCACTTCTCCCAGATCTGCTCGCCGGTCTTGGCGCTCAGCGCCACGACGCAGGCATCGAGCGTGGCGAGATAGACCTTGTCGCCGTAGAGCCCGACGCCCCGGTTGGTCGGGTGAAGCTGGACCAGTTCTTCCGGCAGCTCGCGCTTATAGGTCCAGAGCATGTTGCCGGACTTGGCGTCGAGCGCTATCACCTGATTGCCCGGCGTGCTGACGAACATCACGCCGTTGTTGACGATGGGAGGCGCCTGATGGCCTTCCAGCTTGCCGGTGGAATAGCTCCACATGGGGGTGAGGCGGCCGATATTGGCGCTGGTGATCTGGTCGAGCGGGCTGTAGCCCCAGCCCTTGTAGTTGCCCCGGTATTGCAGCCAGTTTTCCGGCTCCGGGTTGGCCAGCCGCTCGTCGGTGACCGGCTTGTATTCCATCGGCTTGGCCGTTTGCGCCGACGCGCCGTGCAGTGACGTCACCGCACCCAGGCACGCCAGCGCCAGCACAGGGAGCAGCTTACGCCCTGGTTTCCTTGCTTTGGACATTGTTTCTCTCCCAGTTATTATTGTTTCCTTATGTCTGGGCGGCAGGTCCTACCTTGGCCGTGAAAGCGTCGGCTACCGTCAGCATGCCGTCGGCATCGACCGCCAGCGGCAGGATCGGCAGGCGCTTTCGCGCGGGTCCCCCCAGTACTTTCCCGCCTTCGCCGACGCTGAACAGCGATCCGTGGCACGGACAGGCCAGCATGGCGTCTTCGGGTATCCAGCCTGTCACCGCACAGGCCTGATGGGTGCAGACGGAGGAAAAGGCGATGATGCCCTCCACCGACTTGGCAAGGGTCGCTTCATCGAGCTTGCCGGGCTCGACCCGAACGACGACGACCTTGTTGAAACGGGATTTCGACCGCGTGGTCTTGGTTTCGGCATCGACCGGCCACGCGTTCATCATGGCGCCGCCGACGCTCAGCATGTCCATCATGACCACCTTGCCCTCGTGCTCGCCTTCGTCGGCGATGACCAGCCAGTCGCCCTTCTGCGGCCGCTCGGCGGCCGGGGCGGGATTGGCGGCAAGGGCGGAACCGCAGGCGCCGAGGCAGCAGGCGGCCATCGCCGCCGATCCTAAGGCAAGTACCTGACGCCGCTGAAGGCCTTCGTTCAGGGGACTTTCGCCCATGAAACCGTCACACGGTTCGCCTTCGATCCGGGTTTGGGGGCCGGGCATGTTTCCTCCCTGTATTATTTTATCTTTTTCTTTCCTAAGGCGCTTGGAGTCTAGCTCTAGACGCCCAATTTCGAATACGGTATTCCGAATTCGAAGACTCTTCAAGGTTCCTTAACGTTTCGTTAGCGGGAAAGTTGAAGATTTATTTGCTGCATCGCCACATGTGGTTTCTCTTGATACTAAAACGGTATTCTGAACTCGGAATTAGAAAATTCTTGCATAGGAAGGTTCGCGTTAATTTGTCACGATGACGTAGAAATTCCCTGACGGTTTTTCCCGTCGGGAAATCAGCTTGAGGAATCCATGCGCGCTCTCACTCCCCAGCCCCGGCTTGTCGAGCAGGTCTATCACGCGATCCTGACCGAGATCACGGAAGGGAAGCTGCCGCCGAACTCGCGGCTGATCCAGGACGAACTGGCCGAAGCTTATGGGGTGTCGCGGCAGCCGGTGCAGCAAGCCCTGCTGCTTTTGCGCAGCCATGGCCTCGTCAACGACGCTCCCCGGCGCGGCCTCGTCGTGGCTGCACTGGACGAGGAACATGCCCGCAACCTCTATAAAATCCGTTCGGTGCTGGAGGGGCTGGCATGCCGCATGGCGGCGGAGAATGGATCGGCGCGTGCCCGGATCGACGGTCCCCCGATCATCGCGCAGGGCAGGGAGGCGATAAAGAGCGGGTCCGTGGCACAGCAGATCGAGATGGACACCCGGTTCCACTGCTTCCTGTACGAGCTTTCCGGCAATCCGCTGATCGCGGAGACGACCAAGCCGCACTGGGACTATCTGCGGCGCGTGATGGGTGAGGTGCTGCGTGAAGGCGACAGCGTCCCCGGTGCTCTCTGGGACGAGCACGCCGGTATCCTGGATGCCGTCTGCAAGGGCGATGGGGACGCCGCCGAAACGCTGGCGCGTAAGCATATCTGCGGAGCATCTGATATCTTCGTCGCCCGGCTGAAGGCTCAGCGCGAGGGGCGGATCGCAGCTTCGACGAAATCGATGACCGACTGCGCGTAGCGTTCCGGCGCGATGCCGCGCCGGCGGTACTTGGCGCGCTTGACGTACCAATCCTGAAGCAGCGGCTTTATCAGGGCGGCGGTCATCTCGACATCGGCGACCCGGAAGAG
>DASQKT010000187.1:0-14778 GCA_035630415.1 Skermanella sp. | reverse complement strand
GGCCTTGAGGATGGCGAGCAGCCCGACGATCAGGCCGGCGCCGCGTTCCAGGCACAATCCTACCGGCGTTTCCGCCGTGACGCCCAGCGACCGCAGGTGACGCGCCAGCCGGTTGGAACGGGCGTCGAGGTCACTATAGGTCACTGTTTCGGTGCCGTCGCTCAGCGCCGTGCGGCCGGGATGGGCTGCGGCGGTCGTCTCGAACCACTCCACCAGCGTCCCGGTCGGGGGCACCGGAGCGCCGGCGTTGACGTCGCGGACCAGCCAGTCGCGTTCGGACGAACTCAGCCATGACAGGGCGGCGATCGGCCGATCCGGCTCTTCCACCGCCGCCGAGACGATCCGGTGGAAGCGCTCCACCAATGCGTCGGCGGTCCGATGATCGAAGAAGCATTCGTTGAAGTCGAAATCGACTGCGATGTCGTCGTGATCGTCGTAGTCGCGGACGAAGATCTGGAGCGGCTGGTTCTGATGCCCGCTGGTCAGGACGATGGTGCGGTTGGAGCCTGCCTCGATCTGCTCGCCGTAGTGGTGGCGCTCGTAGGACAGGCTGACCTCGTGCAGGCGGTTGCGGGCGGAAGCCTCCGGCAGTCCCGGCAGCTTGAGTTCGGACGTTGGGAAGCGCTGGTAGCGGTAGTCCCGGCGCAATTCGCCGCGCAGGTTTCCCGTCAGTTCGCGCATGCTGATGCGGTCGTCCAGGCACAGCCTGACGGGAGACACGCTGGCGTAGAGGCCGATGGTCCGCTTGTCGGCGGCGGTCCGGCGGTTCAGGATCGGGACCGCCACGATCAGGTCGCGGGTGGAGCATTGACGCGACAGGACGATCCCGAGCGCCCCCAGCAGGAGGTGAAAGGGCGACGCCTTCTCCTCGGTGGCGAGCGCCCGGATACGGCCGTACAGCGCGCCGTTCAGGTGAAGCGTGCGGCGGAAGGCGCGGGTCGTATAGGCGCCGTTCTGGGTGAAAAGCGGCTCCGGCAGGGCCGGGAAGCGCTCCTGCCAGTATTTGCGGCCGGCTTCGAAAGCGGATGAAGCGCGGTACTGCTTCTCGTCGTCGAGCTGCTGCACGACGCTGCCGAGATCCAGTTCGGGAAAGCTGCCGTCGGGCGACCGGGCGTTGAAGCTCTTGACCAGGGCGGCATGGAAGAGCGACGTGCCCCAGCCGTCGGCGACGATATGATGGAATTTGCCATACCAGAACCGGACATCCGGCGAGCACTGAAAGACGGCGAAGCGAACGAGCGGTCCGTCCGGCCCGAACGGCAGCGGTACCGCCATGTCCCGTTCCATGAAAAGCCTGGCTGCCGCCTCCGGGTCGTCATCCCCGCTGAGGTCGACAAGGTCGACGGCGCCGATGAAGCGGTCCAGCACCCTCTGGCGCGGGCCTTCGTCGGTATCGAGCATGACGGTGCGGAAGGCGGCGGCGCTGTCGGCGACGTGCCGGATCGCCGCGACCATACGTTGAGGGTCCATCCGCCCCGCGACCCGGACCAGAGCCCCGATGTTGAACAGCGGGCTTTCGGCATTCAGCTTCTGCTCGACATAGATCTCGAGCTGACCACGTGTCAGCGGCAGCGGAACGCCGCCGCGCTGGGCGATCGACGGAGAAGCGCCATCACATACGTCGGAATGGATTTCGTCAATCATGGCCGAGACTCTTCAAGCATAATTATCCAGGTATAAATCATCCGAAACCATTGAGGAGCGCATACCCGTATTCATTTACATATATACAGCTCAGTCTTTTTATTTTATTAACCAGAAATGCCCAACCACTGATTGGATGATGGACAGATATCAATCAAAAACAGTTGCGGCGTTCCGCCAACCGCTCGACATGGAACATTTAGTGTGTTAGCACAATGAAAATTGCCTTACAATAGCATCCTTCATTTACCCAGCAATGGTGCGTTGGTAATGCAGGGTTATGCTCCATACATTGGTATGAAAAAGAATGGAGATTGTTAATGTTCGATGATGATTCTGTTGTAATGCTCGTCGTAATCAATGAAGAAGACCAGTATTCGGTCTGGCCAGAGTTTAAGCCGCTCCCGCATGGCTGGCGCGCCGCAGGTAAATCGGGCACAAAGGCGGAGTGTCTTGCGTATATCCGGGAAGTGTGGACCGACATGCGCCCCGCAAGCCTGCGGCGTACCCTGGCCGGGGTCGAAGCCTGACGGCGGCCAGCCGGACGACGGGCGAAGTCCCCGGCGGGCCGGGGACCTGAAGCGTCATGCCTAGCGGTGCTGCCCTCCCGGCAGCGCCGGCTTCCTTGGCCCGACAGGCGATTCGGACGGCGGGGACTCCTCCGCCAGGGTGGCGGGCGCGACCGCAGCGCCGGTCTCCTGCGGCCTTGGGGCGGTTTCGTCCGGCGGTGTCGTAAGGCGCAGCGGCGGCGGCATCAGTTCCGTCAACCCGCTCGGCCGCGCCGTGGCGCCGGTCGGCGTATTCCAGGTCGGCGTATTCATGGTGACGCCCGCCTGTCCGCCCGAGGACGAAGCGCTGTCGAGATTGCCCAGGATCAGCGGCATGCCGGAACTGCCGGACCCGATTATGACGACCTTGGCGTTGTTCGACTGCGCCAGTTGCAGGGTGGCGTCGATGCCCTTCCATTGCAGATAGGCCTGGGTGATGCCCACGCCGATGATCTCCTGGAACTGCCGGATACCGTTCGCCTCGATGATGCGCCGTTCCGCCTCGCTTCGCTCGCGGTTCAGCCGGTGAACGTATTCCAGAGAAAGATGGTACTGCTCGACCTTGCGGACTATCGACGCCTGTACCTCCGGCGGAAGCCGGATCGATCTTATCAGTACGTCCTCGAGCTGAATATATTCGACATTGATCAGCGAGTCGGGGTTGAACTCGTTGGTCAGGGAGTCGCGGACGGCGAACTCGATCTTTTCCTGTATTTCATCGCGCTTGGTATAGATCTGGTCGGGCGCGTACTGGGAGAAGACGTTTCGAGCCTGCGAGCCGATCTCGGGCAGCAGAAGAATATCGGTGTATTTAGCCCCGACATACTTGTGAAGGACCGGCACGTTCTCCTTTATGATCCGGTAGCGGAACGCGATGTTGACCGTGATGGTCAGACCGTCGTTCGACAGAACGTCGAAGTCATGCTCGACCTGAAGCAGCCTGGCGTCATAGATGATGAGTTCGTCGAAGGGCGCTATCAGGTGGATGCCTTCGTCCCATACCGTCGTGAGGTCGGTACCGCCGGCGAACCGGCGCCACAGGACGCCGACATTGCCCGACGGGATGGTGATCACCGACATGGGATAGAGCAGGCCGGCCAGAAACGTCAGGATCAGCAAGACCAGCGTCATCGTCATCAGGTGACGGGCGAAAAACGCCTTGATGCTGCTAAGGACGGCGCTCACGAATGCTCTCCTTCATTGGAAGAAAACCGGCCTTCCTCCATATGCAGCCGACGATCGGCGAGATGGAAATAACGATCGTCATGGGTGACGGCGACCACCGTCTTGCCCATCGCCTTGAATGCGGGCAGTAGTTCTTCATAAAATTTACGTCTGAAGATCGGGTCCTGGTCAGCCGCCCATTCGTCCAGCACGATGATGGGACGGTCTTCCAGCAGCGCCACGATCAGCGCTACCCGCTTCTTCTGGCCCGCCGAGAATTCCAGGCTGTCGAAGTCCCTGCCGGTCAGGTTGACCTTGTGGTCGATCTCCATCGTGCGCAGCAACGCCGAGATGTCCGCCGCCGGCAGGCCATAGAGCCGGCGGAACAGGTGGTAATCGGTGAACACGGCGGCGATCAGGCTTCGGTAGGCGCCATGGCGGCGCTGGTCGAGCAGCTTGCCGTCGAGCAGTATGCGTCCGCCGTCGGGTCTGTAAAGACCCGTGAAGAGCTTGAGGAAGGTCGATTTCCCGGCGCCGTTGCCGCCCGTGATGAAGACCATCTCGCCGGCTTCGAGCGTGATGTTGAAGGGGCCGACCGAGAACTTGTTGCCGAATTGCTGATCGACATAGGAGAACGTCACGTCCTGGAACTCGATCTTCGAGAACTGCCCCAGGGTTTCCTCGGTGGCGGTGGGGTCGATACGCTCCGACAGGACCTTCGACAGCCGCTCGATGTTGTCGGTGGCGGCGTTGGCCATGGTCACCGCCGGGATCGACTGGACGAGGCTGGTGATCGGGCCGATCAGGAACAGCACCGCCGCACTGGTCTTGAGCGCCACGTCGCTGAACGTCGGGCTGAGCGCCGGGACCACGAACACCATCGCCGCCAGCATCAGGTAGAAGATCGACTGGGCGAACAGGAACTCGTTGCTGATGCCGAACTGGGTCTTGATCTTGGCCTGCGTCGTGGCGATCGAGACTTCGTCGAAATGCTCCTGAAGCTCGCGGCTGCGCTGGATGTTCAGCTTCACTTCCTTATAGCCGGACAGAAGGTCCGTCAGCCGCTCGTAAAGCTGGTTTTCCAGATGGAACGACAGTTCGACTTCCTGCCGGAGCTGTCCGATCCTCATCAGGTGGGACGATGCCGCGATCGCCGTGATGACGATGGTCAGCATGAAGGCCGTTGACGACAGTATGTAGATGTAGCCCAGCGTGAAGACCAGCAGGATGCCCGACTGGCAGCCATTGACCAGCATGGGGACGCTGGACGAGATCTGCTGGGTTTCCTTGGTGATCATCGCGTAGATCTCGGCCCGGCCGATACCTTCCAGCGACGCCAGGTCGGTCTGCCGGATCAGCGAGATCAGCCGCACCCGCAGGCGGTGGATGATCTCCTCCACCTCCCGCGTGCTGGTGCGCGACACGTAGCGTTGCGAGAGGACCTGTATGCCCATGGTCGCGGCGAACATGACCATGTCGGCGATCCGGACGCCGCCGGAACTTGCCAGATCGGCCGATCTGTTGATGATCGCCAGAATCATGGCGTTGCCCATGCCGGCAAGCATCGCCATCACGGCGACCTTGTAGGGGGAGGTGCGGCTTTCCCGAAATACCAGCTTTATGAAAGTCATTCAGTCACATTCCCGGCGGGTTCTACCGGCGTGGGCCGAAACCCTGATATCACCGCGATCAATCCACTCAATTCATCGATCCGCAATTCATCGATTCTCGATCCGCTGGCCGTCGTCGAGCAGGGCGGCGATCCGCGCGATCACGTCGGTCCTCGCGGCGGGGAGATAGAAATGCCCGCCCGGAAACAGGCTGACCGTACAGGTGCTTGTGGTATGCCCCTGCCAGTCGTCCAGCTTATCCACGACCACATGGTCGTCGTCCAACCCGCTGAGGACGTGGACCGGGATGCTCAGGGTCGAACCGAGGGTCGGCCGCCACGTCTCGCAGGCGCGGAAGTCGGCGCGCAGGATCGGCAGAAGCAGCTCCACCAGTTCCGGATGGCTCCAGACCTCCGCCGGCGTTCCGCCCATGCTCGCCATTTCGCGGATCAGGGCGGCGTCGTCCAGATGCGACACGGCGGTCAGCCGGCTGGGGTGATGCGGCGGCTGCCGGCCGGACACGAACAGAGCGGCGGGCTGGGGCACAGGCTTGCCCTTCAGGCGATGCGCCAGTTCATAGGCGACCATCGCTCCCATGCTGTGCCCGAACAGGGCATAGCGGCCGCCGGCCTTGGACAGCACCTCCGTCTCGGCGAGTGCCGCAAGTTCGGCGATGTCGGGCACGGGGTCGTCGCCAAGCCGTTCCTCCCGGCCCGGATACTGGACCGGCACCACCCGGAACGGCGCTGCGTTCATCCAGGGGCGGTAAACGGAAGCGCCCGCCCCGGCATGGGCGAAACAGAAGAGTGTCGTGGGCGCCGGCTGGCCTGCACGGTGCCCGATGGTTCCCCGTGTCATCGCCTGCTCAAATAGCTGTTGGCGAGCGCTACCGAATGCCAGGCGCCGAGTGCCGCCCCCAGGCCGATCACCACCAATCCGCCGCCGAGGAGTGCTGAGAGGCCCAGTCCGCCCGCCACGCTGCCGATCAGGCTCGCGGAAGCGGAGACGGCGCCCTCGACCACGGCAGGGGCGGCTTCGATGGTAGCAGGGAGGGCGACTTCCAGGGCTGCCGAAACGCCGTGATGCACCTTTTCGGCAGCCACCGGCGGCACGGGGTCGGATTCCGGCGCGGGCTCCGGCTCAGGCATCGATTCCGGTTCCGGCAGCGAATCGGCTGATGCCGAAACCGTAGCGTCGCACGCCTCCTCAAACGGAACATCGACCGGAGGCTCGCTGCCGACGGTTTCTTCGCCGCGGGATGCTGCTCCGGAGGCTCCGGATGCCTGCCGCTCGTCGGGCCGGCCGGCTTTGACGTATCCCTTGCCGGCCGACTGCGCCGGTCCTCCATGCCTTTTCGGGGCCATCGCGTTCCTCGCATCAATCATGGTGGACGCTTCCCGGACGGAACCGTCTCGAAGGGATTCATCTGCTACCCGAAGCGCGTAGACCCATGGATATATAACTACAATCAAAAAATGCCTTTCCGCGCTATCGATTTCGGCATTTTCCAGGACAATGGGCCGCTGGACTCGGGCAGGCCGGGCTGGAGACGCTCCGAAGCAGTCGCCTGGAGACTCGATGAAAGCTGTTCGGCTGTATTCACCCGGATATGTAAGAACTTGATATGTGACAGCCGGCGTCCGGCACTTTGCGGATTTCACGGTTTATGTGACGGGAAAAATGTTTACTCCGGGTTTCTATGGCCTTAAAAATATACTCTCATACGTTACAAAGCATACCGGCATAAACAAACTTGAGCTGCTTCTCTCCCCGCGCGAGCACGAATGGGAGTTTTGGCTTGCAGTCGCATTGAATTGCTTTATAGACTCTCGTCAGTTGCATTAGCGCTTGGAGTGACGCACGCCTGTTGAGTGCTGCGCCTGGGTTCTGTGCTGAAGCTTTTACCATGCCATGGAGAATTTGATGAGCGACGTGCGTATTTCTGATGCCAATAAACTCGTTTCCCGTTATGCGCTTTACGCCGCCGGCGGCGGTCTGATTCCGGTCCCGACGCTCGATATCGCCGCCATCGTCGCGGTGCAGATCAAGCTGATCGCCGACCTGTCCAAGCTTTATGACGTTCCCTTCAGCCAGGATCGCGCCAAGTCCGTCGTGACCGCACTCATCGGCGGCGTTCTGCCGGGTGCGCTGGCCGGCGGCTCGCTCGCCGTCCTCGGCACGGTGATCAAGCTGGTCCCGATCGTCGGCACCGCCATCGGCGCCGTCACCACCTCGGCCTTCGCCTATGCCCTGACGCTGGCCGTCGGCAAGGTCTTCACCCTGCACTTCGAGACCGGCGGTTCGCTGCTGAACTTCGAGCCGGAGAAGGTGCGCTCGCACTTCGAAAAGGAATTCAAGGGCGCCAAGAGCGAGCCGGTCGCCGAGACCCCCGTCGCGGCCTGATTTCCGACGCGATCCCGGCTGGAGCGGCGGTGAGATCTCTCATCGCCGCTCCAGTCGTTTCCGTACCGATGACGAGATGCGTCTTCCAGCTCACCAGGGCCAGGTATGCCAGCTCTTCTCTTTACCCTGATCTATCTACTGCTGTCGGTGCTTGTCGGGCTGCTCGGAAGCCAGCGACGCATCCGCTTCCTGGGCACTTTCGTCCTCAGCATCCTGTTCACGCCGATTGCCGTCTTCGCCGTGCTTTACCTGACCGAGCCGACCAGGCGGGCACGCTCCAGGACATCCTGAAGCACTGCCCAGCCGCAGGGCGTCGGGACTGCCGCGAACGACCACCCGGCCCGCGATGCGCGACACGGGCGTGCCCATCCGGCCCAGCGTTTCGGCATTGTCCAGGTCGAGACGGGTCAGGACGGCGGCATCAGGCTGATCCAGCCAGATTTTCCCCTGAAGACGTTTCTTGAAACCCGGTTCTCCGACGGGATCGGCGAAGGTCACTCCATCCGCCTGTTCGAGGCGGGTGAAGGTCGGCTCGTCCAGCTCGACCTCGACGTCGATCAGGAAAGGTCCGGACGGACCCGACGACGGAGCCGGCGCCACCCGCAGGCGCCTGACGCGCCAGGGATGACCGATCCGCTCCTCGATCGCCGCGTTGATATCGGCCCTGAGCCTCGCGGGGGCCGCCGGTTCGCTCCCAGACATGAGGGCGGGCAGCAGGAATGCCGCGCCGATCGCGGAAAGCCCCGCCGCTCCGATGCCGTACCGCGCCAGACGTGACAGACGTGCCATGGGAGTTCCGCCTCCGAATTCTCTCCCGCAGGATAGCAGGAGAGATGGCGGCGCCCTTGGGCGGTAAAGGCGTTACTCTCGCGGCGCGGCCCGGCTAGAAACTGGCTTGCAGGCCAAAGAAGTATTGCGGCCTCTTTGTCGGCAGGTTCCCGGAAGTGTAATAGGCGCGCGTCAAGGGCTGCGCGAACACCAGCTCGCCGGACAGCCACTCGGTCAGGAGCAGCCGGGCGCCTGCGACGACGGAGGCCGCGTCGTCCATCGGCTTCTCGCCCGGCAGCAGGTCGCGCTTCCAAGCGCGTCCGAAGTCGTAGCCGGCGAAGAGCTGGTATCCCTGGAAGTAAGGTTTGCCGACGGCGCCGCTGAACTGCAACTCGGTCTTGGTGGCGATCCCGTGGTCGCCCATGACGATGGTGTTGTTGTAGCCCCTGCCGTATTCCTTGCCGCCTATGCTGAACTGCTCGGGACCGAGCAGGGGGTCCAGCGCGTATTGGCCGGTGACGCCGACGACGAGTGCCAGGCCCGATGCTCCCAGCGGCTGGGTGCGCGTCAGCTCGGCATTGAACTTCTGATAGTCGCTGACGCCGTTGACGCGGGTCGAATAGTCCGCTCCGGTCTCGCGGCTGCCGAAGATGTCCAGTCCCTGGCTGAAGCGGGCGGTGAACGCCGTCAGGCCATGGAGGCTGTCGATGAAGTCGTAGTGGCCGGTCAGCCGCAGGCTTCGGGTGCGGCTGTTCGACAGTATATAGAGCTGGTTGCCGAAGTCGGGAGCCGCCAGCGGCGTCGCTTGCGCCAGACTGTTCAGATAGTCGAACTGGGTCGTGACGGTCAGGTTGCGGATCGATGACCGGATGATCGGATATGTCAGGCCCGCCGTGAAGAGCGAGCCGAAGCTTTCGCCCTGCTGCTCCTTCAGGTTGGCGCCGGGACGGCCTATGGTCCGGCTGAAATATGTCGATAGCTTCAGGCCGTCCGATGTCAGGGGCTGGTCGTAGCCGAGGCCCAGGATTCGCACTTCCTCGGGATCGATCATGGTGATGTGCGACGCGGTCAGCCGTTCGTTGAACCCGAGCGCGCCCGCTTCCGTGACGCTCGCCATGCCTTCGAGGATGCCGGTCGGCTGCGTGCCCCGGTTGTCGATGCCGACGCTGCCGCTGATGGTCTTCCGCGAGAGTTCCACGGTGGCGACGCCGCCCGGCTCCTTCGGCGGGGTGATCGACCGGATGCGGATGCCGGGGATGTCGCCCAGCAGCAGCGCATACCGGTTGAGGACGGCGACCGTCAGCGGCTGGACGTTGGCGACGCGGTTGGCGGTCCGGTAGATCAGGTCGCCGGGCGGTACTTCCGCGCCGTCGAGCAGCACGACGACGCGGGACGCCCAGACCTCCTTGACCTCCAGCCGGACGCTGCCGTCGACGACGGCCTGACCCGGCACCGTCACTTCCGGCGGAACGTAGCCGTCGGCGGCGTAAAGCCCCTTCACCTTGCCGGCGACGCCGTAGAGGTCGGCGACGGAAACCTCCTGCCCGATCAGGCCGCTGTAGGCGGTTGCCAGCTTGTCGGCGGAATAGGCCAAGGCGCCGGATATGTCCAGGCGGTCCAGCCGGAACCGGATATGCCCGGCGCCCGGCGGCGGCTTGTCGTCGGACAGGCTGGGAGGAACGTCGATGGCGGTCCGGTCGGCCAGCGCCGGAGCGCGCCGGCTCAACCCGACATTCACCGTGATGCTGTGGTCAGGATTCAGTTCGCTGGTGAGGGTCACGACCGAAAGCCCCAGTTCCCGCGTCAAACGGCCGCGGGCGCTTTCGTAGACGGCGTGGGAGAGCGGGCGTTCCGCCTTGATGTCATCGACGATCCAGTCGAGCACCGGATCGGCCGGCGCCGGCTTGCCGTCGATGGTGACCACGAGCCGGTCGACCGCGAAGTCTTCCACCCGCAGGGTGACGACGCCGCCGGTGATCCGTTGCGGCGGCAGGCTCACCTTCGGCCTGAAATAGCCTTGCTCCTCGTAGCGCTGGGCCAGGGCTGCCGCCGCCTCGTACATCTGGAGCAGGGAAACGGTCTGGCCGCTCAAGGGCTTGGCGATCTCGTCCAGGTCGGACTGGGCGATCGGCCGCGCCTCGTCCAGCTTGAAGCCCTGGAAGGCGAACCGGATCGCCTGTGCGTTGGCGGGCGGCTTGGTCTGGTCGAGCAGGACCGGGACTTCGGGATCGGTCGTCGTCAGCGGCAACTCCGGCCGGGCGAACCTGTCGTTGAGCTTATCGGCGTCGGTTTCCCGAAGGAGCGCCGGGTTATTGGTGAGCGACGACGGAGCGTTGAGCTGGGCCAGGGCCGGGGAGACCAGTGCCGGAAGGAGCAATGTCGGAAAAATCAGGGCCAGTGCGGCAGAACCGCGCATCAGGCTGGTCCGCAGGCGGCTTTGGTTGAGGCCGGCATGGTTGCTGCGATGGCAAGTGGCGGCCTGCTTGAATGAAAACGCCATAAGGACTGGACCCTGCAAAACAATTCAATTTATCGGACATTTGTACTAAGCCTTTCGGTTGAGGGAAACAGGTTTCTGAGGGTCGCGAAGCGCCGGACCCGGCTTCTCGCGATGCACAAATCATTAACCAATATTCGGCATGCTCCCGAGAGCAAACAGGGCTTGGTCTCGTCAGTCGGAGGCAGCCGGGCCGATCCAGGACAATCAGCATGGCAAATTCTCAGCAGACCGAAGAAAAGCGGGAGTCCCTCTGGACGCTCGCCGCTGCCGTCGGCTTCATGCTCGGCGTGCTTGGCGTGGCCATGGCGCTCGATCACTCCGGCGTGCGTTTCGGCAAGGCGGCGCCAAGCGCCGTGATCCATGACCGGGCCTTCCAGACCGCGATCACGAATTTCGACTACGAAATGACGAAGGCGCGGCCGGAGCTGTTCAGCAGTTTCTCCGACGGCGACATCCGGATCGGGAACTGTCTGGGCTTCCTGACCGCCACCATGCGCCCCGACCGCCGCCGCCACTTTTCGGAACTGCCGGGCGGCGAGGCCTATGCCGACTGCCTGCCGCTGCGGGCGGCGCGGCTCAGCCCCGGTCCGGAATATCACCTTGCCCCGGCGGCCAGCCTTGGCAGGGTGCTTGCCGAGCGGCTCGACCCGTCGGCGCTCAAGGGCACGCTGCCGGACTGGATCACGCGGTTCCGGCGCCTGCGCGACGCCAAGGTCGAAGATACGGCGGTTGCCGCGCAGTCGGTGACGCTCAACCATGGCGGCCAGCGGATCGCCCTGGAAATCCTGGCTTCCGCCAATATCGCCGGCAAGGAAATGGAAGACCTGCTCGTCCGCGTCACCGGTACCGGCGCCACGCGCTACATCGTCCTTGCCCAGGGCGCGGACGGATCGCTGCAGCCCATGGCCGAGCAGACCCTGATGGCGCTGACCAATCCAACCAGCATGCCGACGGACTGACTTGGAACCGGCCGAACAGATCGACGCCGCGGCCGTCCGGCGGCGGCGACGCCGGCGGCGCACTGCCCCGACGCCGGCGCGGATGCGGTTCGAGGCGATCCATGCCGAGATCCGGGAGCGCATCTGCCTGCTGCATTATCCCCCCGGCCACACGCTCTCGGAAGCCGAACTGGCGCGCGAGTTCGGCATCAGCCGCACGCCGATCCGCCGGGTCCTCCAGCGGCTGGAATACGAAGGACTGGTCGAGAGCCGTCACGGCATCGGCACCATCGTCACCCTGGTCGACCGGCAAGCGTTGACGGAGATCGATTCCCTGCGGATGAAGCTGGCGGAAATCAGCGGTGAAATGACGCTGCTGCCGCTTGAGGACGGTATTGGCCGTCTGGAGCGGCTGTTCGACCGCTGCGGCGAACTCAGGACGCGGGTGGATCTGGACGAATTCGGCCGCATCAACATCGCGGTCCAGCAGGAAGTCTCCCGGTCGATCGGCAACGTGCCGCTCCGCGAGGTCAGCGACCGTCTGTTCTTCCAAACGTCCCGGATGTGGCTGCAACTGCTGCCGCGCATGGACTGGGCGGAAGAGGTCGCGGCTTTCTCCAGCGAGATCACCGACCTGCTCCAGGCGGCTGAAGTGAACGACCTGCCCAGCCTCCACTTCGCCCGCCGCAATCATATCTCGATCAACCGGGCACGAATGAAGGGCTATTTCGGGAAATAGCGGGAACGATGCGCCCCGGCATCGGTTGCAGCCAGTGTCGGAACCGCAATCCGAGGGGTGGCGGACTTGGAAATCCTGGCACAGAACCACCTGGCACAGAAACCGGGGCGGAACGGCGTGGCGGTCGGATACTCCTGCGGGGCACGCGGCGATCCCGAGGGCCATGAAGCGGTGTCCCGCACCGCCATATCGCGGAAGCTGGGAGCGCTCCGGGGCTGTGAGTTCCACGGAGAATACGACGGCTCCGCGACCTACCCCGGACCCCTGTACTTCATCCCTGACGAAACCATCGCTGGCCTCGACCTTGCGCGGTCGCTCGGCATTTCCGGCGAGCACGACCTGTTCGGCGGCGTCGTGCCCCACGCCTTCGTCGCGACCAAAGCCATTTCGCACCCGCTGGTCCGGCCCGGCGCCGACGCTCCGCCGGGCTGGTCGGCCGAGTTCGGCGACAGGGTGCGCGACGCCGTCCTGTCCGGTTACACCATCTTCAGCGCCGACGATGCGAGGTTGGCGTGCTCGCGCCTGCTGGAACACGGGCCGGCGCGACTGAAGGAAGTCCGCGCCAAGGGCGGGCACGGGCAGTCCGTGATTTCCACCCTGGCGGAGCTGGACGCTGTCCTGGACGGCATCGAACCGGCCGAACTGGCTGGGCACGGCCTCGTCCTGGAGGAGAACCTGACCGCCGTCACGACCCACAGCGTCGGACAGGTCCGGGTCGGGGACCTGATCGCAACCTATTACGGCACCCAGCGCCTCACCGCCGACAACACCGGCAAGCAGGTCTATGGCGGCACCGATCTGGTCGCGGTACCGGGCGGTTTCGATAGGCTGCTGACGCTCGGCCTGCCGGAAGCCGTGCGGACCGCCGTCATCCAGGCCTGCCGGTACGACCGCGCGGCGGAAGCGTGCTTTCCTGGCATCATCCTGTCCCGCCGCAACTACGACGTGGCGCAGGGCACCGGGTCCGACGGCCGCCGGCGCTCCGGCGTGCTGGAGCAATCCTGGCGCCTGGGCGGCGCCAGCGGCGCCGAAGTCGCTGCCTTGGAGATCTTCCGCGCGGACCCCGAGGTGAAAGCAGTCCGCGCATCCTGCTTCGAGGCCTTCGGTACGGGCCACGAGCCGCACCCGGACGCCACGGTGTATTTCCAGGGGCACGACTCCAAGGTCGGACCGATCACCAAGTATACGGTAGCGAGGCTCGATGCCCACACGTGAAGAGCGGATCGACATCGCGGTCGGCGACGAGAGCATCTCCGGCACCTTCGTGAATCCCGCCACCGTCATGCCGGGGGTTCTGTTCGTCCATGGATGGGGCGGCACTCAGGAGCAATACCTGAACCGGGCGCGGGAGATCGCGGCGCTCGGCTGCGTCTGCCTGACCATCGACCTGCGCGGCCATGGGCTGACCGAGGACCAGTACGAAACCGTCACCCGCGAAGACAACCTGCGCGACATGCTGGCCGCCTACGACGTGCTGGTCGGCAATCCCGCCGTCGACAAGTCGGCGATCGCGGTGGTCGGCAGCAGCTATGGCGGCTATCTGGCGACGATCCTGAGCGGGCTGCGGCCGGTGCGCTGGCTGGCCCTGCGGGCGCCGGCGCTGTACCGCGACGAGGACTGGAACCTGCCGAAATGGCAGCTCAACAAGAAGGAATTGGCGGCCTACCGCCAGACCCGCGTCACGCCCGAGCACAACAGGGCGCTGGCGGCCTGCGACGCCTTCAGGGGCGACGCCCTGGTGGTCGAATGCGAGCATGACAGCATCGTGCCGCATCCCGTGATCGCCAATTACCGCGCGGCCTTCGACAACGCCCACTCGCTGACTTACCGCGTGATCGAGGACGCCGACCACGCGCTGTCCGACGACCGGTGGCAGCAGTCCTACACCTCCCTGCTCGTCAAGTGGGCGACGGAGATGGTGATCGGGGCGCGGGAGGGCGGGAACGCTTCCGGCGTCCAGACCCAGTCCGCTCCCTCGCCTCAGCGCCAGCCATCCGATCCGGCCTAGGAAGTCCTTTGTTAAGAAATCTCGATCCCGGCCGGCTTTGACAGGATGGTGACAGGTTCGGCTGTTAAGGTCCCTCTCAAGCAAGGGACCGCCTGCGGGCCGGTCCGAGAATGAACGAGCCGGAGGAACCACCGATGAGCGACTTTCAAAAGCCTCTCTGACCTTTTCTCCGGCGATCGGGACGGCACGGCCATGACAGGGTCGCGGCAGGCAACATGCCTGTCCGCGCCATGGGCCGAACACATAGAACCAACAAACTTTTATAGGGATCGAACGTCATGCTGCTGAAAAAGCTGGGCTCCTTCCGCTACATGGTCGCCGCCGTGGCGCTTGCCACGGGCACGATGACGGCACTGCCGGCCCCCGCCCAGGTCAAGGGCCTGGAACTGATCGCTCCGGCCAGCCCCGGCGGCGGCTGGGACCAGCACGCCCGCGCCGTGCAGCAGGTCCTTCAGA
>DASQKT010000186.1:0-22068 GCA_035630415.1 Skermanella sp. | reverse complement strand
TTCCTTGATGCCGGCGAGTATCTTCTTCGGGTCCTGCCCTGCCACCAGCCGGCAACTGAACTTGGCCGAGGCCTGCGCCGGAATCACCGTCTTGGAGCCGGCGCCGGTGTAGCCGCCCCAGATGCCGTTGATGTCGCAGGTCGGACGCGCCCAGATCCGCTCCAGCGAGGACCAGCCTTCCTCGCCGCGAGGAGTCTTCAGGCCGACGCCCGCCAGGAAACCGGCTTCGTCGAAGCCGAGGCTCCGCCACTGTTCGCGCTCCGCATCGCTGAGCGGCTGGACGTCGTCGTAGAATCCTGGGAACTGGACGCGGCCCTGATCGTCGTGGATTTGCCCAAGGATGCGGGTGAGCGCGTTGATCGGGTTCAGCACCGCGCCGCCATACATGCCGGAATGGAGGTCGTGGCTGGGACCGTGCAGCGTCACTTCAAGGTAGAGCATGCCGCGCAGCATGTAGGTGATCGCCGGCGTCTCGATGTTCCAGCTGTTGGTGTCGGTCACGACGCAGATGTCGGCTGCCAGTTCCTCGCGGTTGGCTTCGAGGAAGGGGACGAGGTTGGGGCTGCCGGTCTCTTCCTCGCCTTCCAGCAGGACGGTGATACGGCCCGGCAGGGTACCGTGGACGGCATGCCACGCGCGGAACGCCTCGATGAAGGTCATCACCTGACCCTTGTCATCGACGGCGCCCCGTGCCACCACCCGCTTGCCGTGTTTGGCATCGACGATGGTCGGCTCGAACGGCGGGCTGTTCCAAAGCTCCAGCGGCTCGGGCGGCTGGACGTCGTAGTGGCCGTAATAGAGCACGTGAGGGCCGGTCGCGTCCGCCGGGCCGGGATGGTGGGCGACGACCATCGGGTGGCCGGGAGTATCGCGCAGGCTTGCCTCGAACCCCATGCCGGTGAGCTGGTCGGCCAGCCATTGCGCTGCCTGCCGTGTCTCGTCCTTGTAGGCGGGATCGGTGCTGACGCTTCGGATGCGCAACAGGTCGCGGAGCCGCTCGACCGCCTGATCGAAATCGCGGTCGAGATGGGCCAGCACGGGTTCGACGGGAAGCATGGTCTGTCCGTTTCAGTTATGACGGTGCATCACCAAAGCAGATGCCGGGACGAACGGCAAGCTGGCAGGCGAATGAAATCAGGGCGCATGAAATCAGGTCAGTGGGCCGGGCGGGTTGTGGATCGGCGGCACGGGGATCGGTGCCGGCGGCTCGTCGATCGGCGGCGGCTCGTCCGGGTCGGCGGGGTTGCCGGGGTCGGGCTGGCCGGGGGTCGGCGGGATCGGACCGGTGAGATGGAAGTCGAAGGGCGCCTGTTCGGTGGCCGGCATGGCTTATCCTCCATTCGATTTGTCTAGTCTCCATCCTTCCAACACTGGACCTTGCCCCGCCGTTCCGTGGATTCAGATCTTCACGAGGTCGGTGAACACCTCGTGCAGGAAACGGGCGATGGCGGTGTTGACGAAGTCGATATCGGCCTGAGAGGAACCGCTGGCCATGTGGCCCTGATCGGAGTCGATCTCGACAAGGGTCGCCCTGGGAATCTGCTTCGCCGCGAAGCGGCTGTCGGCGGGCGGATGCAGGAGGTCGTGGGTGCCGGGCATCAGCAGCGTCCGCGCCTCGATCCTGCGGAGCGCCTCGGCGTAGTCGCCGCCCTTTGCGATGTCGTGCAGGTCTTCGGCCCTGGTCTGATAGATGAAGTCGTTGGCATCCCACAGCTTGGCCGTTTCGGCGCTCTGCTCGTTCAGCCAGCCGATGACCTCGGTGTTGTCCGGAAACTCCTTGTCCATCCAGTCCCAGTGGCGGACCCAGGTCTCCAGCGAGGCCGCCGCCGCGCGCAGGCCTTTTTCCGGCTGCTCGGTATAGGCGCCGCCGGCCCAGGCGGCATCGGCCATGATCGCCTGACGCTGGCTTTCCCAGATCGCGGTGACCCAGGGGCTGGTCCGTCCCATCGAAACGATCGGGATCAGGGCCGCCATTTCGTCCGGGAAGCTGGCGCCCCACTGGTAGGTCTGCATGCCGCCCATCGAGAGACCCACGACCGCCAGCAGCCGGTCGAGTTCCAGGCCTTCGGCGACCAGCCGGTGCTGGGCATTGACCATGTCCCGGATTGAGAACTGCGGGAACTTGATGCCCGGCTGGGTCTGGCTGTTGCTGGGCGAGATGGCGCGGCCATTGCCCAGGGTGTCGGCTGCGATGATGAAGTATTTGTCGGGGTCCAGCGCCTTGCCGGGACCGATCAGGAAGTCATGGCGGTGGTGGGTGCCCATCAGCGAGGGCAATACGAGGATCGCGTTGTTGCGCTGGTCGTTGAGGGTGCCGTGGGTGACATAGGTGAGGAAGCCCTTCTCGATCACCTGCCCGCTTTCCAGCGGAAAATCGCCGAGGTCGAATCGCTGGTGGGGTGCGGCATCCGGAGCGTCGGCGCGAGCTGCCGGGCCGATCGTTACACCGGCCGCCAGACAGGCGCCCAGCGCCGCGCTCAGCATCTTCTTCATTTATAGGCCTCCCCGGTTTTGCCCCAGTTTTAAGTGACGGGCTTTCCCGTCCAGGCGGGATTGAAGCAGGTGAGGGATGCACGGTGCAAGGTTGACCTCCGCCCTCCTTCGGGCCAGCTTCACTGCTTCCTGAAGCATCAACCGAGAACCGGCGCCAGCGATGACCACCGACATCTCCACACCCCTGCTCCCGTACCGCATCACGATCTGCGGCCTTGATGAACTGGCGGGACACGCGCAAAGCGGCTTCAGCCATGTGGTCTCGATCCTCGACCCGGAACGGGCCGATCCGGAGGACTTCACCGTCTATGCGCCGCATCGCAGGGTGCTGTGGCGATTCGACGATACGGTGGAGCAGCGGGCCGGCTTCACGCCGCCAGCGGAACGCGACGTCCGCAAGATCCTGGCGCTGGGCGAGGAATTGCTGGCGGAGAAGGCGGACCAATTGCTGATCCATTGCCATGCCGGCGTGTCCCGCTCGACCGCGACGGCGGTGATCCTGATGGCGCAGAACAATCCGGGACGCGAGGCCGACGTGTTTGGCGAGCTGGCCCGCGTCCGTCCGCGAAGCTGGCCGAACAGCCTGATGGTCGGTATCGCCGACACGATCCTGGGACGTCAGGGCGCGCTGGTGCGCGAGCTGCGTGACCACCACGCCAAGGTCGCCAAGGCGCATCCGGACCTTGCGGCGATGATCCGCCTGCACGGCAGGGCGCACGAGGTTCCGGAGGTCTGAGCGGGGCTACCTGCCGCGGTTCAGCATGTCCTCGACCGCCAGCCACAGCGGACCGTCGGGGGCGGCCAGATCGTCGAGTATGGTGAAGTGATTGCGGCCGGCGACATCCAGCGTCCGCGCAGGCGACCCGGCTTGCACCAAGGCTTCGGCATAGGCTTCCGTCTGGCGGTGGAACTCGGCGCTTTCCAGGCCGCCGACGGCGGCGAGCACCGGAGTGGATGTGGTGGGCAGGTGCCGGATCGGACTTTCGTTCAGGATATCGTCGGCGGTGAACTGAACGGCGGGCTGGAGCCATGACCAGCGGAGCGGCTCCAGGTCGAACAAGCCGCTGATGGCGCAAGCGCCCTTGATGGTATCGGGCGGCAGGCCGTAGTCGCGCTCCCATGGAGTCGCGATCAGACGGCCGGCCAGATGCCCGCCGGCGGAGTGGCCGGAAACCGCGATGCGGTCACGGTCCGCCCCGAACTGCGCGGCGTTGTGCCAGACCCAGGCGACGGCGGCGCGGACCTGCCGGACGATTTCGGCAATCGGGACCTTGGGGCAAAGCTCGTAATTGACGATGACGGTGGCAGCGCCGCGCGCCATGCCGGAGTCGGCAATGAAGCTGAAATCCTCGGCGCTGAAGGCGCGCCAGTAGCCACCGTGGATAAAGACGTGGACTGGACCGTCGGGTGAATGGGCCGGGAAGATGTCGAGATACTCGGCGAGAGTCGTGCCATAGCCACGACGCAGCCTGTTGCCGCTGCCGGCACGGGTGGCGGCGCTGCGGTCTTTCCAGCCCTGGACGATGCTGTCCACATCGGTGACGGAGAGGCGGGGGTTGTACTCCCGGTCGATTTCTTCCTGGGTGGTGAGGTGACGGTACATCGGACCGCTTGTCCCCTGTCCTGTTTCCTTGCTGCTCCCACTGTCGGCGCGAATGCGCGGTTATTCAATACCCGGCTATTCCCGGCTATTCAAACGGGTGGCGACAGCAGGTTGCGAGCCAGCCGGTCCACGCCGTCCCAGTCGAGGTCCAGGGCGGTACCGGCAATGGCGATCCGGATGCCATGGGGCAGGACGGCGCCGGAGAACTCGTGATCGCTGGCGATCGGGCTCATGTAGATCTCCCGCTCGGCGCTGCGTCCCTCGCGGACAGCGGTGAGTGCCCGCGACACCGTTGCAGCTTCCACCGCGGTGAAGTCCAGGCGACTATCGGTATCCAGCGTCAAGCGGATCAGCCGGCCGAAAGCCCGGTGGACCGACTGCGTGACCTGTAACGATGGGGACATGGTGAAGTCCTGGTGTCGGATCGATGCGTAAGCGCGACACCGATAATGCCGCATCCTTCCCGTAATGGAGTGTCCTTCCATGGAATGGCCGGACGACAGTTTGCCGCATGATCTGGCGGGATATCACCAGCGCACGAAGCACGCGCCGAATCGCTATGCTCTCGGTCCCGCTTTTCTGGATTGGGAGTCGCAGCCCGATCCGTTCCGCCGCTTCGCCGGCGCGCGGCTGGTCGAACTGCCGCTTGGCTATGACAGGCCGTCGCCGGGCTTCGGCGAGTTGGGCGGTGGCGAGTTGGGCGGTGGCGAGTTGGGCGGTGCGCCGGTCCTGCCGCTGGACGCCGGATCGCTGGGGTTGTTCCTTGAACTCGGGCTGGGGCTGAGCGCCTGGAAGGCGGCCGATGGCGCCCGCTGGGCGGTCCGGAACAATCCGTCCAGCGGCAACCTGCATCCGACCGAGGCTTATCTGGTCCTGCCGGCGCTGGAAGGGATCGGCAAATCGGCGGCGCTCTGGCACTACGCCGTGGCGGAGCACGCGCTGGAAGAGCGCTGCATCCATGACAGAGCTCCGGACTTGCCGGAAGGTAGCTTCCTGGTGGGACTGGGCTCGATCGTGTGGCGGGAGGCGTGGAAATACGGCGAGCGGGCGTTTCGGTACGTTCAGCACGATATCGGCCATGCGGTCGGATCACTGAGTTATGCCGCCGCCTGCCTAGGCTGGCGGCTGGAGGTGCTGGCGGCGCCGGGCGATGCCGAGGTCGCGGGATGGCTGGGCCTGGACCGGGAAGACGCCAGCCATCCGTACGAGCGCGAGCATCCCGACCTGATGGCCATTATTCAAACCGGGGGCCATACCGGCGCCGGAGGTGCTTCATGCCTGGCGCTGCCGGAGCGTCCCGCCGGAACGTGGTTTGGGGCGGCGAACGCCGTCAGCGAGGACCATGAACCCTGGCCGGTGATCGATACGGCGCTGAGGGTGACCGTCAAACCGTCAGGCGTGGTTATGCCGGTCCGCCCGGTGTTGGAGATGCCGTCCCTGCCCGCTCCCGCCCGGTCCGCTACGGAAGTGATCCGGGCAAGGCGCAGCGTGATGAGGATGGACGGCGGGCGGGTGCTGGGTCTTGGCGCGTTCTACCGGATGCTCGCCGCGACCTTGCCGGACGCCGGACGGATACCGTGGAACGCCTTTCCCTGGCCGGCGAGGCTGGCGCTGTTCGTGTTCGTCCATCGGGTCGAGGGTCTGGAACGCGGGCTTTATGCGCTGGTGCGCGATCCCGATTCGGCCCAGCGGCTACGGGCGGCGTGCTCGCCGGAATTCGCGTGGGAGCATGTGCCGGATTGCCCGCTGCCGCTGTTCCGCCTCAGCCCTTGCGACCTGGAGCGGAAGGCGTCGCAGTTGAGCTGCCTCCAGGCCATCGCCGGCAAAGGCGCCTTCAGCCTGGGCATGGTCGCGGACTTCGCCCGAACGCTGAAGGAGGAAGGCGACTGGGCCTATCGCCGCCTGTTCTGGGAGGCAGGACTGATCGGTCAGGTGCTGTATCTGGAAGCGACGGCAGCTGGGGTTTCAGGCACCGGCATCGGCTGCTTCTTCGACGATGCGGTGCATGAGACCCTTGGGATTGATGGCACGGCCCTGGAGTGGCAGAGCCTTTACCATTTCACCGTCGGCATGGCGGTCGAGGACCCGAGGATCGCAACCGAACCGGCTTACGGGCATCTGGAGCGCTGAGCCGCCGATTCCGTCAGGTCTCGGCCCAGAGCCGCATCAGGTTGGCTGTGCTCTTCGACAGGAGGTCGAATTCCGCCGTCTTGCCTTCGCGCTGGAACAGCGAGCGCCGTGCGGTGTCCAGATCGAACAGGATTTCCCGCTTGGCCGAATCCCGGACCATGCTCTGTGCCCAGCCGACCGCCGCCAGCCGGGCGCCGCTGATGACGGGTTCGACCCGGTGGAGCGCTCCGGACGGGTAGAGGATCATCGAGCCGGCGTCGAGCTTGTAGGACTGCTCGCCGCCCGTCCCTTCCATCACCAGGTCGCCGCCCTCGTATGAGGAAGGGTCGGCAAGGAAGAGTGTGAAGGAGATGTCGGTCCTGATGCCGCCCATGACGGCGTCGTCGACATGGGTGCCGTACTGCATCCCGGCGGTGTAGCGGCTGATCATGACGGGCCGCACGGCCTTTGGCCGCGCCGCGATCTGGAACAGCGGGTGTTCCTCGATAGCGGCGTTGATGCGGCGGATCAGGTCGGCGTGGAGAGCATCCGACGGGGATAGCTGCTCGTTTGCCTTGACCAGCCGGGCGTGCCAGCCGGCGGTCCGGTTGCCATCGACGAACTTGGCGTCCGCGAGATAGCGTGTCAGGTCGGCCAGCAGTTCGGCCGGCAGCACCTGGGCGATACACAGGATCATCAGGGTTTCTCCACCGGCCGTCCGCGTCAGGTCAGGTCAGTTCGGTCTAGGTGAGGTCAGCGCAGCCGGGCGGTCGCGAATTCGATGCGGGAGACGAGGGCGGAGACCTCGGATGCCGGCCGGACAGCCTTCTTGCCGGGCGTCACCGCCGGCCAGGTCGTCAGGAGCGTGTTCATCAGTTCGCGCAGCTGGTTGGCGGCATCGGCGTCCTTTGCCGTCAGGGCCGGCGTCATCAGCTCGACCATCGCATTGGCGACGCGGGCGAAGCCCATGCTGTCCTGATATTCGACCGGGTTGGCGATGGTGTCGCCCTCGAAGGCTTCCGTGTACTCGTCGGACACGGTGCGCAGGACACCGACCACGACCGGCAGGGCGAAGGAGGGATCGGAAAGGGTACTGGCCGGGATGACGGAGGTCGCCTCGGTCAGGCGGGTCAGCACGACTTCGGTCTGCTCCTGGACCTGCTGGGCCGGCACCTTGCGCTTGACCATCCCCGACAGCTTTTCGAGATCGGACTTGAAAGCCGGGACCTTCTTTGCGTCCATCACTTTTTTCAGCTCGCCGTAGAGTTCCTCGACCGGGTGGAGGAAGTGCGGCAGCGCGTCGTTGGTCTTGCCGTTGACGTAAAGCTCGTTGCCGACGTTCAGGTGACCGCGGATCATCGAGATGTTGGCAAGATAGGCCTGCTCGTCGCTGAGGCCGGCGAGCGCGTTGGATTCGCCGGCTTCACCGCCTTCGCCGCCCTCTCCACCTTCACCGCCCTCGCCGCCGTGGCCGCCATGGGTGGCGGCCTGGGCCATCTGGACCCCATGCTTGCCGTGGACCGAGTAATCGGCGTCGGAGGTCTGCGCCATCGCCGTTCCGACGCCGCTGGCCAGCACATAGGCGCCCAGCCCCACCCAGATCTTTACCTTCGAACCAGCCATTGTCCCCACCGTTTTCTGTTATTCGCGAATGCGAGCCATTTGCAGTGGCCGGAACCATAAGACCTTGGGCATAGATTGGCAATCGCGAAACTCAGCACCCAGAACCAAGTCTTCTCAGAACCAGGTCTTCACGGCGGAGACGATGTCGTACCGGCCATCCACGACGAACAGAACCTGCCACTTGTCGAAGGTCGTACAGGGATGGGAGATGCCGAAGGCGACCATGTCGCCGACCTTCAGGTCGGCTTCGGGCGGCAGCGACAGATGGGCGTGCTGGTCGTTGAGTTCGGTGACCGCCGTTCCCTCCGGCATGGCGACGGGAGCGTCATGCAGGCCGGGCCGGAACCAGAGCGTCGGGACGGGCAGATCGACGTCGTAGGAGATATCGCGCTTGCCGACGGTCAGGATCGCCTTGTCGCGCTGGGGCCGGCTCTGCACATAGGCCCATACTTCGAGGGCGGCGACGGGGCCGGGGCCGAAGCCGTCCACCTCCGGCATGCGTTCCCGGATCTGCTGGAACATCGTCTCGTAGGACTTGCTGTCGTGGGTCAGGTAGCAGCCCGAACGCAGCACGACCAGGGTTTCGCGGCCCAGGCCGGCATTGCCCAGCCGCGACGCCACCATGTCGTAGAACGCGGAGCCGCCGGCGCTGAGGATGACGGGTCCTGGGGCGAACAGGTCTTCCCGGACTCCGGATGCCGCGACGGCGGCGATGCGGTCCAGAAACTCCCGGATCGCGTCGTCCCGGTCGCCTTCGCCCCTGACCATGCCCTCGTAGCCCTCGACGCCGCGCAGCGCCAGCAGAGGCTCCGCTTGGCTGACGGCGCGGGCGACGCCGAGGGCGGCATCGTCGGTGCGGCAGCCGGTGCGGCCGCCCATGGCTCCGATCTCCACCATGACCTGAAGCGGCCTTCCGGGCGGATTCGGTGCCAAGCGTTCGGCAAGCTGGCGGACGCCGTCGATCGAGTCGACAAGGCAGTAGAAGTCGAAGGCGGGGTCGCCGGCCAGTTCGGCGGCGATGTAGTCGATGGCCTGACGGCCGACGAGCTGGTTGGCGAGGACGATGCGGCTTATGCCGCTCTCCCTGGCGACGCGAACCTGTTGAACGGTCGCAAGCGTCATGCCCCAGGCGCCGTCCGCCAACTGCCGGTCGAACAGATCAGGGCTCATGGTGGTCTTGCCGTGGGGAGCCAGCAGTGTTCCCGTGGTTTCCAGGAAATGTGCCATCCAGCGGCCGTTATGATCGAGCGCTTCGCGCTTCAGGACGGCAAGCGGGAGAGCCATATCTTCCCGAAGCACGTTCCAGCCCATCGCGCCGATGCCGGCCAGCGGAAACGAACGCGTTCCGGGCGGTATGCCTTTGGTTCGCCCATCCACCATCAGGCCGTCATCGATGGCCATTATCCACTCTCCCGTGCTTTCGTCTTAATTGTGCGGCAACTGTCGATATCGGATTATTGGGCTTCTTCCCTAGGCGGTACCACGCTGTTCCGATCAGGTGCCGGGTATGGTAACTTCCGAACCAGAAACTGAGGCGGCGGCATAACGTGACGAAATCCTTCTCTTCGACGAACCGCAAGGACGTTCAGATCGTCATCGGGATGTCCCGGACGCTTGCCGACGATATCACCGCCCTTCAGCGCCAGTCCGCTTCGAAATTGATCCAGACTTTTCTGCACTACAAGAAGGTGCGGGAAAATTACATCGGCATCCAGAGCCTGATCTTCAGCATCGAAGAGCGCTATCCCAAGGTCGAGGAAAGCCTGCCCAAGGGCTTCAATCAGTGGATCATCCGGGCCAAGTTGAAGGCGCTGACGGCATTCACCCATCTCAGCCACGGTTTCTTCGCGAACCCGCCGCTGACGCTCACCCACTCGCTGGGGGCCTGGGATATTCTTTCGGACGAGATGACGGCCTTCGGCGCCGTCAACGGTTACTTCGACATGATGATCTTCGAAGCCGGTATCGACGACAAGACAGCCGATGCGCTGGAAGCGACGCGGATCGAGATCGAGCAGATCGTCGGCATGCTGGACAACCTGCTGAAGAGCAGCCCGAAGCGGCTGGAAGAGTTCTGACGGCAGGTTTGCTTCTGTCGCGGCGGGCCGGTGACCTGACGCAAATTGGGAGTATTCGAATAGTCGATACACTCCAATCGGTCGCGCAGACAGTCTTTCCTCAAGAATTTTCGCGAAGACGACGATTTTTCCGAATGCCTGTGAGCCTACTCACAGTTTGTTAACCATTATCGACTTATAGTCCATTCCACGATGTCCTCTGGACAGCGTTTCCTCCCTGTAAAACTCGAGCCGCTCGGAAATTTTCCGAGCGGCTTTTTTCTGTGTCGGTTATGGGTGGCCCGCCGGGATCACTTGGTCAGACGCTTGTTCAGGGTATCCGCCGTTGCGAAGGCCAGAGCCGTGATGGTCAGCGTCGGGTTGGCCGTCCCGGTCGCCGGGAAGGTGCTGCTGCCGACGATGTAGAGGTTGTCGTGGTCCCAGCAGCGCGATGTGGAATCCACGACGGAGTCGGCTCGCGTGAAGCCCATCAGCGTCGTACCCATGAGGTGGCCGGCGCCGAAGTAGTTGAAGCCCTCTCCATCCACCTCGAAATAGGTCGGATCGTCCTTGTTCGTGACGGTGTATTCCTTGGCGCCGATCGCCTTGTAGATGGCCGAGTTGACTTCGCGCGCCTTCTTGAACCCCTTGCGGGTGTATTCGCTGAGGCGGTAGTCGATCAGCGGCCGGGGAAGGCCGAGGCGGTCGGTGTAGCTCACGGAAAGCGATACCCGGCTGCTCGGGTTGGCTTCCTCCTCCACCAGGTTGGCGATCCGGAACTGGCGGGTGAACAGCTTGTTGAGCCGGTCCACCAGGGCGGTGCCGTACAGCTTCTCCTTGCGGGGGTTGAGCTGGGAAACGTTGGTCCCGTCGATGAAATCCTGCGGGGTCTGATACGGATCGCCGATCGGGAAGTTCCAGCCTTCGTTGCCGATCTCCATCCGGAAAGCCGCCCAGTCCTTGCGGTGTTCGGTGTCGCGCAGCGTCTCGATCCCGGAGGTCGAGAGCGGGCCGCGCATCCCGTAGATCGGCTTGTCCTCCGGCATCAGCGCCCAGCTCAGGTAGAGCGGATGGTCCATCAGGTTGCGGCCGACCTGACCGCTGCTGTTGGCGACGCCGTCGGGCAACTGGTCGGTGGCCGACATCAGCAGCAGCCGGGGCGTTTCGATCGCGTGGGCGGCCAGGACGTAGAACCGGCCGACGGCGGTCCCCTTGCCCGAGGCGCCGCCGCGCGGGTCCGTCCAGGTCAGATAGTCGATGCCGCTGATCTTGCCCGATTCCGGATCGACCACGACCTTCGAGGCGACGGTCCGGTAGAGGATGGTCACGTTGCCGGTGGTCAGCGCCTTGTTGATCGTCACCGTGGCATCGTACTTCGCCTCGATCGGGCAGATCGGGATGCAGCTGGTGTTGCCGGCGCAGGCCCGGCGGCCGTCGTAGGGAATCGAATTGCGGGCGACGGGAGTCGGCGCCACGTTCATCGGCTCGCCATAGAAGCTGACGCCAGCGAGCGATTGCTGGAGCGTCTTGTCGAGGTAGGACTGCTTGATGCCCGGCATCGGGTATTGATAGCCGGGCGGATACAGGCCATCCATGTATTGCTGGGTTTCGACGGTACAGGAGACGCCCATCTCCGTTTCGCCCCTGGCATAGAGCGGGGCCATGTCGGCGTAGGGAATCGGCCAGTCGCGGCCATGGCCGAACTTGGTCTTCAGTTCGAAATCGCCGGGGAGTAGCCGGAGCGAGGTCCCCAGCCAGTGCCACAGGGTGCCGCCGCCGATCCGCTCGTAGGTGCTGGTGAACGGGGTCTGGCCGTCGGCGAGGTTCTGGACCAGATAGGTCTTGCTCGGGTCCTTGACGTTGGCGAGATCGTTGGTCGAGGCGCGGCCGACGTTGATTTGGGACGGGTCCGTGTTGATCGGATTGGGCGGATACGGCGACTCCGGCATCTTCGCGGGAGAGGTATAGTACCGCTCCATATAGCCCTGCCGGCTGGCCGGGATCGGCTGGCCCGCTTCCAGGATCAGGACCTTGAGGTTCTTGCTCGCCAGCTCGTTGGCGATGATCCCGCCGGACACGCCGGCCCCGACGATGACGACGTCGTAAATCGTGCCGTCCGTAGCGGGAGCGGCATTGCTGCTATTGGGCTGCATGGGTGCTGCTCCTGTCAGGACTGGGACGGCGGCGTGACGTAATCGCTGAGCGGCGGGGGCTGATCGGCCCAGTAGCCGGGCTCCATCTCCGAGTAGCCCATCGGGTGGGCCTGTGCGATCTTCCAGGCCCAGCCTTCGATATACGCGTTGCTGGAGATCACGACCGGATTGGTCTGGGTGCCGGCCTGGTACCAGTTCCCCAGCAGCCACAGCTTGGTGATCGCTGCCGCGACGGGGCCGTTGTCGGCGTCGGCGAGGATGCGGCCGGCGATCACCTCGTCGCTCAACCCCTGCGCCTGGAGCGACACGAAGCGCTCCAGGATGAGCTGCGCGGCATAGGGGCCGGCGTTGTTGACGAACCCGGTGTAGATGGTCTGAAGGATGTTCTTGCTGTCCAACTGAGGCGCCAGCAGGCTGCCGGCGATGCCGGTCAGTGCCTGCGACAAGGCGACGAAGGCCGCCTTCGACTGTTTATCATCCATGGAACTGGACTCCGCGGCGGGAAAGCCGGCGATGTGGGATGCGGGATGGCGCTGAAATGCGGGGCATCAGGGCTTGGCAGGGGTCGCCGGTGCTGGCGTCGCCGCCGGGGCGGGGGCCGCGAGGGGGTGCGCCATCGACAGCATGTAGGTGAAGTCGGAGAACTTGCCGGTCATCGCGGTGGCGTTCTTGTGGCAGCCGATGCAGCTCGACGATACGTTGGGCGTGTTGCCCTGGACGTAGCTTTCGAGGGTGGTGTTGGCGAGGAACTGCGGAGCGGGGTTGCCGAGCGGGCTGGCGCCTGTCGCCGGAGTATTGCAGTCCTTGGACACCAGCGTCGGCCACTGCGTGCTGACGAGCTCGTAGTTCTGCCAGGGCGAATTCGGGTTGACCGCCGCCAGGGCCGCCTGCCACGACTTGTTCAGCGCCGTCGTCGGAGCGTCGATCGGGGTGACGCGGGCGATCTGGGTCGGCTTGCCCGGCTTGGTCGGGTCCCAGGGACGCGGCGGCGGCTGGTTGACCGGGGTGCAGTCCTTGCAGTCCTGATTGTAGAAGCTGTAGGGCTGCTTGGCCGGCAGGCTGTCGAGGTCCGGGACGTTGCCCGTGTGCTCGAAAGTGGACCAGACCCATTGCGAGTTGTTCTGGACCTTCGTCGCGATGTGGAGGCCGATCATGCCGACATCGGACACGGCGCAAGTGGCGGGAACCTGCGGAGTCGTGTTGGTGGTGCCCGGCGTCCAGACCAGCGCCTTCCGGGTGTAGAATCGGGTCTTGTCGTCGCCCTGCCCCAGGATCTTCCAGGCGGCCTTGACCATGACGGCGCCGGTGTCGGAGGTTCCGTTATTGGTACAGGCGAAGGCGACCTTCTTGCCGGCATCGGCGAAACGCTGCTGGCCCTGGGTGTTGTAAAGCACGTTGTTGACGATGTAGTCGAACATCGACCGGTTCATCGAGATTTCGAACCGGGCGAACTGGCCGTTCTGATCGATCAGCGGACCGGTCAGGAAAGGCTGGGTCGAGGAAAACAGCACGTCCGGCTTCTTGGCGAGGTGCGGCAGGACCTTGTTGCCGTCGGGGCCGGTCAGGGTCCTGCACTCCGGCGGCACGTACCGGTTGTCGACCCCCCAGGGCGCCGGCGGTGTCCCGTCGTCCTTGAAGACCTCGATCGATTCCTTCCAGGTTTCCCACACGCTCTGGGTGAGGGCGCCCTGCTGGCCGATCGTGACGTCGGTGTTCGGCGACCCGTTCGAGTTGGCCGGCCAGTTGAGGGCGACGAAAGTCTGCCAGGAGAAAACGTCGAAATCGGTCTGGAGCTGGCTGAGGTCGGGGTTCGGCTGGGGAACGGCAACGGTGGCGGGAAGGACAGGGCTGAGTACGATCGCCTGATCCGCCGCCAGCGAAGAAGTGGGAGCGCCGACTACGGCAAAAGCACACAAAGACCCGAAGACAAGGGCCGACCGCAGGGCCGTAAAGCGTCTCATGGCTGCCTCATGGATTATCGAAAGCTGTTTATTGTATACTGGCGTAATTGACTCACCGGCCGCATCTACTCAGTATTCATCGAGGGATACGATGGTATGTTCTTGTCAATTAATGCAACGACGGGACGCTAACTTGAAAAAAAGTTTCCTGCAATCAGGTTTTTATTTCCATTTTGTAATTCGATCAATTCCACCAGATAGACGATCATACGAGACTCCAGATAGCCAATCGTACGGAACCATCACGAAATTTCACTATTTTCGGAAATTACAAAGGAATGTTTCAGATTTGAAACATGAATCCTGAAAGGATATTTTATGGCAGCGCAGCATGTTACTTTGATGCTGACAGATCAGTTGGTTATTATTTTGGATGGTTTGTAAATCAATTTTGGCAACGTCAAGCGCTAGTTTGTACCCTCACTGCGATCAATACATTCTTCATGAAACGATTTTCTACATCACCATTCGAGATTTTTATCTCGGGGCATGATCCATGCCGATTGAAATCTATTGATTGATATGAAATTTTTATATAAGTCTCCTTTTGGGACCAGCTAATCTCATAATATTATATTAAGTTGGACAATATTCGAGTACATGCAACTAAAAGGTTTAACATCGGCGACAGGCCGCCATGGCGGTGATCCGGATGCGCCCGCTCCCGCCAACCGCTCCATACATGTCCGGTCAAAGGGCCTCAAAGCATGAGACCACGGAATTCTATGCTCACACTTCCAGCCCGGCGCGACTTTCTCAAGGCATGCGCGGCCGGTTCGATCGCCATGGCCGCAGCCGCTCCAGGCGCAGCACTACTTTCGATCGACGCTCATGCGGACGGTCCCGCCAGGATCAATTTCCAGATCGGCTGGCTCAAATCGAACAATCAGTCCGGTGAGATCTGCGCGAAGCGGATGGGGTTCTACGAGCAGGAAGGGGTGGAACTGAACTTCGTCGAAGGCGGTCCCCACATCGACGGCCTGTCCCTGGTCGCCGACGGCCGGTACGAGGTGGGGCAGCTTTCGTCCAGTCCCTCGCTGATGGTGGCGGTTTCCCAGAACGTGCCGGTCAAATGCTTCGCCGTCGGCGCCCAGCAGCACCCTTTCGCCTTCTTCTCGCGCAAGAGGGCGCCGGTCAGATCCGCCAGGGACCTCATCGGCAAGCGCATCGGCGTGTCTCCGACCAGCCTGATCCTCGTTCGCGCTTTCCTCGCCAAGAGCGCCATAGACCTTCGGGAGGTAACCCTCCTGACGACCGGATCGGATATGAAACCGCTCGTCGCGGGCGAGGTCGACGTCATGGCCGCCTGGCTTACCAATACCGCAGCTCTGAAACCCCTTGGTGCCGACCGGGTCGACCTGCGCCTCTGGGATGCCGGCGTCAGGCTTTACGCTCATCCTTACTACGCAACCGTCCAGACCATCCAAGACAGGGCGGACATCCTGGCACGCTTTGTCCGGGCAACCAGCAAAGGATGGGAGTTCGCCTTCCACAACCCCGAAGAAGCGGTAAAATTGCTGATCGCCGAACTCCCGCACCTTGACGAGGAAGACGAGCGATCCGCGCTCAAGGTGATGCTGTCGCACGCTTTCAACAAGGCGACAAGGCAAGGCGGCTGGGGCGTCATGGACAAGGGCGTCTGGGCCGACCAGATCGAGCTGTTCGCAAGGCTGGGCCAGTTTCCGAAAAAGGTGCCCCAGGTGGACGACGTGGTGACGATGGAGATCCTGAACGCCACGCAAGGCAGCCGGCCCTATATCGGTTGAACGGCGGCGGAAGTCGTCTCCGATATATCCGATGACCCACGCGGGCGATTGCCCGCAGGCGTCGTACCTGTGATACAAGCCTGCGAAGCGCGCCGGCCGGGAAATTGCCGGCTGCGACCCCGGTTACATGGAGAAGAACAGGAATGGCGGATGACAAGGAAGGCCTTTCCTCAGACGGTGCGGCCTTCTGGGCCGACGCCTTGCGTCGATTCGATGCGGTCCGGCGCTGGCGCGGCAATGCCATGGACAGCATGGGGCTGGGCCGCCAGGAGACGGCGTTCAGAATAGTGCTGGACGATCCCGACGTGCGCCTTCGGCTCTACGGCGAGCAGCCCGCTTCCGGCGGTCCTGTCCTGCTGATCGTCCCGGCGCCGATCAAGCGCGGCTACATCTGGGACCTGCTGCCGCAGGTGAGCGTCGTCCGCCGGTATCTGGATGCCGGATTCCGGGTCTACATGACGGAATGGATCGAGCCTGCCGATCCGAGCGACGATGACGAGAGCGGCTGGGCCGAGGGCAGCCGGCTCGACGGCAAGCGCGGATCGCCGCTTGGACTGGCCGATTACGCCGACCGGCTGATCCTGCGCTGCGCCGACGCCATCGCGGCGGCCGGCGACGGCGACCGCTTGTTCATCGCCGGACATTCGCTGGGGGGGACCCTGGCGACGGTGTTCAGCAGCCTGCATGCCGACCGTATCCGAGGTCTCGTCGTCGTCGAGGCCCCCCTCCACTTCGGAGCGGACAGCGGCGTCTTCGCGCCGGTGGTGGCGGGAGCACCGCATGCGGCGGCTCTGCGCGAGTTGTTCGGCAATATCCCCGGCACCTTCCTCAACATGGTGTCGGCGAAAGCCTCGCCGAGGGAATTCAACTGGGACCGGCGGATGGACATGATCGCCAGCCTTGCCAATCCGCGCGCCTTCCAGACCCATCTGGCGGTGGAACGCTGGACGCTGGACGAGTTCCCGATTCCGGGCCGTCTGTTCGAGGAGCTGATCGAACAGCTCTACCGCGAGGACCGGTTCGCGCGCGGTACGCTGGAGATCAACGGGCGGACGGCGTCTCCCGCCGGCCTGACGTCGCCGCTGCTGGCGATCCTCGGCAACGACAGCCAGATCATACCCCCCGCCGCGATGTTGCCGGTGATCGAGGCCGCCCATGCTGCGAACAAGCGGACCGTCACGTATGGCGGCGACGTCGGAGTCTCGCTCCAGCATGTCGGGCCGCTGATCGGCCGTACCGCTCACGAGAGCGTCTGGCCGGAGGTGATCGGCTGGCAGAACGACATCGTCAGGGCCGGATAGCCGCATGCGGCAATGCCGGAATGCCGCACCCCATGCCATACCCCTGCCGTCAAACGGGTCCCTATGGTAATTCTGTCTGGTGAGGATCGCTCGCATCGGATGTTTCATCATCATGTTGCCGAGCACCGCATGAAGGAGACCGGGGAATGAGCGCTTCCTCCACCGACAAGGACGAACCGAACTTCGCCAACGACACCGACACGCCCGAAACTCCGTCCACGGAAACGAGTCCGGGCATCCTGCCGCAGAAGCCGATCGCCGGGGAGGCTCCTTCCCGAGAGCAGGCCGGCCGCGGCAAGGACAAACGGTCCGGGCGATAGCTCCTCAGCACAAGACAGCATCTCAGCCGACGCTCTGCAAAGATACACAGCAACAAGCCGACGCCGGTCAGCCCGGCACCACAAGGGGGGATACCACAATGGCCACCATCAAGGGTGAAGATACCCGCCGCCGCCGGCCGCCCGCCGGCAAGCGCGCGGAAGAGGCAGCCCCCACTGGCGGCCCTTCGGCCAACGGTCCGGAATCCAGCGCCGCATCGGGTAATCAGGCGCCCGCCGATGGTCAGACGGCCATGGGTCTGCCGACGCCGGAAGCGGCGCTCGGCCTTTGGATGTCCTGGATGAGGCAGAACATGGGCGGGTTCGCACCCACCGGCAGCACCGAGCAGCCATGGTGGGTGGCAAGCGCCGATGCCGTTTCGGGCTCGCTGCTGGCGACCGGCGTGGAGCAGTTCCAGCGTTTCGTCGCCGCCGACCCGATGCTGGCCTCGATCGACCGCATGTGGAACGCCAACCCGCTGCGCGAAGTGATTCCGGTCGATTGGTCGGAAGCGGTCCGGGCGCTGCGGATCGTCTGGCTGCGGTCGCTGCGGGACCCCGCCAAGGCGTTCACGCGTTCGGCCGAACTCAACATGCAGATCTGGTCGTCGGCGATGGAAACGTGGAATGCCGCCGGCGCCCGCTGGTGGGGTCTTTCCACCGGAACGACGCCGGACGCGGCGCCCAACGCTGGCGACAAGCGGTTCGACGCGCCGGAGTGGAACGGCAATCCTGTCTACAAGACGCTGAAGGAGATGTACCTGCTGGCCTCCGACTTCCTGCTGCGGCAGGGTCTGGAGGACGAAGACATGGACCCGAAGGAGCGTGAGCGCGTCACCTTCCACCTGCGCCAGTTCGTCGATGCGATGAGCCCCAGCCTGATCCTGATGTCCAACCCGGTGGCGCTGCGCCGCGCCATGGAGACGGGCGGCGCCAGCCTTGCCGACGGTGCGCGCAACCTGCTGCACGACCTGCGCGAAGGCAAGCTCAGCATGGTCGATGCGACAGCTTTCGAGCCCGGCCGCAATCTGGCCGTCACTCCCGGCAAGGTGGTGCTGCGCAACCGTCTGATCGAACTGATCCAGTATGCGCCGACGACCGAGCAGGTCCGTCAGGTCCCGATCCTGATCATGCCGCCGTGGATCAACAAGTTCTACATCCTCGACATGCAGCCCAAGAACAGCATGGTGAAGTATCTGGTCGACCAGGGCTTCACGGTGTTCATGGTCAGCTGGAAGAACCCCGATGCCTCGATGGAGGACATCACCTTCGAGGACTACATGAACCTCGGGCCGCTGGCCGCTGCGGACACGGTGCGCGACATCACCGGCAGCGATAGCGTCAATCCCGTCGGCTACTGCATCGGCGGGTCGCTGCTGGCAATGACGCTGTCATATCTGGCGGCCAAGGGAGACACCCGGTTCGGATCGGCGACATTCATGGTGTCGATGCAGGACTTCAGCCGGGTCGGCGACAGCGCCTTCTTCATGGACGAACCGCAGATCGACTTCATCGAACAGCAGATGATGGAGCGGGGCTATCTCGACAGCCGCGAGATGGCGAACATGTTCAACCTGCTGCGCTCCAACGACCTGATCTGGAGCAATGTGGTCAATAACTACCTGCTGGGCGGCAAGCCGCCGGCTTTCGACCTGCTGTACTGGAACAGCGACGGCACCCGCATGGCGCGGGCGGCCCATAGCTGGTACCTGCGCAACACCTATGTCGAGAACAACCTTATCAAGCCCGGCAAGATCCAGCTTTGCGGCGTGCCGATCGACCTTGGCAACGTGAAGGTGGACATCTACGCGGTAGGTGCCGAAAAGGACCATATCGTGCCGTGGAACGCGGCCTGGAAGATCACCCAGCTCACCGGCGGCGAGGTCCGCTTCGTGATGGCGTCCAGCGGCCACATCGCCGGCATCATCAACCACCCGGCCGGCAAGAAGGGCGGCTACAGCGTCCGCGAGGGCGCCCGTGGCGTCGCTTCGCCGGAAGCTTGGCTGGAAGGCGCCGACAAGCAGCCGGGAAGCTGGTGGCCGGACTGGGTCCGGTGGCTGAACGCGCATGCCGGCGACATGGTGCCCGCACCGGCTTTGGGTAGCGGGAAGTACCCGGTAGTGTGCAACGCGCCCGGAACGTATGTGCTTGAGAAGTAGGTAACAGAGCGATGCTGGCGGCGGCGGGACAAGCCTGCCTCCACCGGCACCGCCCCCTCTAGCTTTCAGACTTCTTCCGGGAAGCAGCCGGCACGAGCGGCAGCGACGGCGACCTGCGTGCGGTTCTTGACACCCAGCTTCTGCATGATGGCCCGAACATGGACCTTGACCGTGCCTTCCAGCACGCCGAGGGACCGCGCGATCTCCTTATTTGAATGGCCGGCCAGCAGCAGTTGGAAGACGTCGCGCTGACGGTCGGTCAACCTGTCCAGCATGTGGTTGGTCGGCCGCTCCGGCTCGGCCGCGACGGCGCTGACTAGCACGGTCCGGGGCAGCGGGACGTAGGTCTCTCCTGACAGGACGAGCGAGATCGCGTGTTCGAGCAGGGCTGACGATCCCGACTTCAAAATATAGCCCTTGGCGCCGGCCCGGACGCTGTCGATCACGTCGGCGCTTTCGTCGGATGCGGAAATCACGATCAACGGCACCCCTTCCAGCGCCTCGATCATCCGGCGAACTCCAGTCAGCCCATCGTCGCTGTCCAAATGGAGATCGAATAGAACCAAAGAGAGATCCGGGTTCCGCCGCACCGTTGCCAAGGCGCCCTCAAGCGAGTTCGCTTCCAGCACCTCCGCTTCGGGAAAAAGTTCGAGCACGGAGAGGGCAAAACCGTGCAGGACGAGCGCATGATCATCGACGATCAGGACTTTCAATGGGTTACTGGTCATCTGATGGGATCACATCTGCCGTTGACGAAAAATGATTACCCTTGAAACGAACAGGCTCTGTCCAGCAACTTCCCGAAAGGCAAGCCTTTGATTGCTCTCCACGGATCAGTTCCCCCTCGCAAGAATTCTTAGACTTCTAAGCCCGCCATCTCCCAAATCTCTCTTATTGGTTGCCCCTGATGGCTGTCAGCTTAGGAATGGGTGCTTGGCCTTGTAAGTATCCTATAGCATTGGCTCATCGATTTCATGTAGGTTTTTATTGTCAAGTCACTCAGCTACCTCTTTCGATCCGGACTCACAAAGAATTCAATAAAAAGCGACATGATGCGGTGACGCCGCTCACCTGGGAGCCATGCGATGACTAACTGCGATGTAATGTTGGTCGATAGCGATCGACTGTTCTGCGCTGCGTTGGGGGCCTTACTCAGCTCGACATCATTCCGTATCTCAGCGGAATACACATCGCTGGCAGATGCGACGGTCGCTGTCCGTCAAGGCAGCCACCCCGACCTGATCCTGCTCAACCTGCAAAGCGGCAACGCTGACGAACTGGCGCTGCTCAAGCAGCTTCGCACATCGGCCGCCGCATCCCGCATCGTCGTGCTGGCATCGGAACTGACCCCGCAGATCCTGAGCGGCGCGCTACAGGCCGGAGCCGACGGTTGCCTGAACAAGACGATGTCCTGCGAAGCTCTTCAACGGTCCCTGCATCTGGTCATGCTAGGCGAAGCGGTTTTCCCCCGCAGTATCGCCGACCTGCTGATCAGCAGCGGGATCGAGGAAACGACGGTTGCTCCATCAGCTTCGCTGCCTTCGCTTGGGAACGAGTTGTCGAAGCGCGAGATCGAGATCCTTCGCTGCCTGCTGGGGGGACAGTCCAACAAGGCGATCGCACGCAATCTAAGCATCACCGAGTCGACCGTTAAGATGCACTTCAAGAACGTGATGCGAAAGATACGTGCTCAGAATCGCACCCAGGCGGCGGTATGGGCCATACAACATGGTATTTCCCCACGCCTTTCCGCGTAGAGTAAAAGTCTGGTCTTACCAGTCCTGATACCCAAAAGCAGCCTTCACCTTCGAAGGTGTTGCAAGTGCGAACTGCCTGGCCTCACCATAAGGATGAAAGCGACGGGACGTTCTGTCTTCTATCGAGGTGGAACGTCCCCTCTCGCAGGTAATCATTGGGAGATGGACCGGCATGGATCGACTTCTGGGGTATTTACGCCAGGATTTTGGAAAACGTCATGCATGCCTGTCCAAGCATCCGGACGGACAGGAAGTCCTTCTCTTCAAGGCCATGGGCCGCAACGGCAACTGGCCGATGGAGATTACGCTTGAGGAGGATGGCGGGGTCATGTCGATCTGCTCGATGCTGCCCCTCACCATTACGCAGGCGCGGCGGCAGGCCATCGCCGAACTGGTTACCCGCCTGAACGACGCGGCGGAAGAAGGCCGTTTCGAACCGCCCGATGCCGGCGGCCGCATCCGTTACCGCAGCCGGCATGACGTTCCATCCTCGGCCGGCAATGCCGGCCCCCGCCATGCTATCGAGCGCCACGTCTCGGTCGTGGATGGCGATCTGTCCAGCTTCTTCGCCGTCGCCGCCGGCGGGCAGACACCGGTCGAGGCTGTCGACCAGCTGGAGCGCATGCGCCGCTACGGCTGACGATGATAGTTTGCCGCACTGACGGTTAGCTTGCACTGACGGACCTTGACGTGTTCACCGATTAAGGCTGTATAACCCTGACGGGTTCCTGTGAATGGTTCCCCGGTGAAACCATTTCAAGAGTCCCGT
>DASQKT010000185.1:0-2423 GCA_035630415.1 Skermanella sp. | reverse complement strand
CGCGCGGCATGGGGGCGCTCGACACGCTGAACGATACACTTCTGCTGGCGCTGCTGCCCTCCGTCACCGTCCTGCTCGGGACGATGGTGCTGATGGGCCTGCACTGGCCGGTGCTGGGGCTGGTCGTGGCGGGGGGAACGGCGGCCTATATCGCCATGACGCTGTATCTTTCCACGGCGTATGTGGCTCCGGCGGCCAAGCTGTCCAACGCCCTGGATACCAGGCTGGGCGGCATGCTGGCCGACGCGATCGGCTGCAACCCCGTCGTCAAGGCTTTCGGTGCAGAGGCGCGGGAGGACGAGCGGCTTGCCCGCACCGTCGCCCGTTGGCGGAACCGCACCCGGAACACCTGGACCCGGCACACCCGCAGCGGGACGACGCAGAATGCCGTCCTGCTGGTGATGCGGACGGCGGTCGTCGGCACATCGCTCATCCTGTGGTGGCACGGCCGGGCGACGCCCGGCGATGTCGCCTACGTGCTCTCGACCTATTTCGTCGTCCACGGCTACCTGCGCGACATCGGGATGCACATCAACCATCTCCAACGCTCGGTCAACGAGATGGAGGAATTAGTCGCCATCCACGACGAACCGTTGGGGATCGAGGACCGGCCGGATGCCAAGCCGATCCGAATCGATGCCGGCGAGATCCGCTTCGACCGCGTGGCGTTCCGCTACGGCGCCCATACCGTGCCGCTGTACCAGGACCTGTCGGTGACCATCGGCGCCGGAGAGCGCGTCGGCCTTGTCGGGCCGTCGGGATCGGGCAAAACCACCTTCGTCAAGCTGATCCAGCGCCTATACGACGCGACCGGCGGCCGGGTCCTGATCGACGGCCAGGACGTCGGGCATGCCACGCAGGCGTCGCTTCGCTCCCGGATCGCTATCGTGCCGCAGGAACCAGTCCTGTTCCACCGCTCGCTGGCCGAAAATATCGCCTATGCCCGCCCCGGCGCATCTCCGGCGGAGATCGAGCAGGCCGCCCGGCTGGCGAACGCCCATGACTTCATTTCTCGCCTGCCGAAGGGCTACGCGACGATGGTCGGGGAGCGCGGCCTCAAGCTGTCGGGCGGCGAGCGCCAGCGGGTGGCGCTGGCCCGCGCCTTCCTGGCGGATGCCCCGATCCTGATCCTGGACGAGGCGACCTCCAGCCTGGATTCGGAGTCGGAAGCCTTGATCCAGCAGGCGATGGAGCGGCTGATGCGGGGCCGCACCGCCCTGATCATCGCCCATCGGCTGTCGACGGTACGGACCCTTGACCGCATTCTGGTGTTCAACCATGGGCGCATCGCGGAGGAAGGGACGCATGCGTCGCTGCTTCACCGGCCCAACGGCATTTATCGCCGGTTGTTCGAACGGCAGTCCGAGGCTGGCCTGGTTCAAGAGAGCTGGGATCAAGAGGGCTGGGACCAGCGGTCGGCCGGATAAATCCGTGACGTCATGGTCTCGCCATAGGAGACGTTAACCATCTTGCCTTATGGATGGGTGGTCAACGCATCCTCAAGACTCAGGAATAACAAGGCAATCCGCGCATGTGGCAACGTCAGCCAGTGTCGCTCCGGCGGCTTCTCTCCTTAATCTTCTGCCTCCTCTGGATCACCCTGGCTCCCGCTTTCGCCCAGCCCGGTCCCGACGACGCCCTCAATGCCGCCAACGCCGATCTGGACCGGGTACAGGCCAGCATCGACGCGATGGCTCAGGACGATGCCGCGCTGGGCAACCTGCGTGCCGATACCCTGCGCATCCAGGATGCGACCGAGCTGATAGCGCAGGAACTGACGCCGCAACTGACGGCGCTGGACGCCCGCCTGAACGAATTGGGACCGGGGCCGGCCCCCGATGCGCAGCCCGAAAGCCCCGAGGTCCAGCAGGAGCGCGCCGACCTGTCGCGCCAGCGTAGCGACATCGACACCCGGATCAAGCGCGCCCGCCTGCTGTCGGTAGCGGCCGCCCAGGCCGGTGACCAGATCACCGCCAAGCGCCGCGCGCTGTTCGACGAGAAGCTCTGGCAGCGGACCAAGTCCGTTCTGGCGCCAAGCTTCTGGGTCGACCTGAACCGGAACCTGCCGCGCGACGCCTCGCGCCTCCATGATTTCGTAAGCGAGAACTTCTCGTCCCTGGTCGAGGTCGCCAACCCGCGCAACATCGCCATCCTGGGCGGTGCGCTGGCGCTGGCGGTGATCCTGATGGTGCCGGCCCGCCGATGGCTGGAGGCGTCGGCCCGGCGGATCGCGATCGGCCAGATGCCGGCCAACCGGCTCAGGCGGTCGGCGCTGGCGATGTGGTTCCTGGTGACCACCATCCTGGCGCCCTCGCTCGCCGCCATGATTCTCTATGCCGCCCTGATATCGGTGGGCTCGCTGACCGACGGCGCCGAGCAATTGGCCTGGATCACGGCCACTACCGTCTTCGTCGTCTCTTATA
>DASQKT010000184.1:0-2015 GCA_035630415.1 Skermanella sp. | reverse complement strand
GGTGACCCCCATGACCACGACGGGCTTGTCGGAACTGTTCGAGGCGCTGGCCGAGCTGGAAGCCGCGTGCGGCAGGATGGCGGCGGAAAAGATGACGGGGGCGGAGCGCCGCGCGCTGGAAGCGGTCCACCACGATGTCGGCGACCTGGTTCGGCGCGGCGACCCGGACGAGTACCATCTGGCCAACATCCGATTCCACGACCTGATCTACCAGGGCAGCCACAACAGTTTCCTGGCGGAAACGACGGTGGCGCTGCGCAAGCGCCTGTCGCCGTTCTCCCGCGCCCAGTTCCGCAACCTGGGGCGCATGGCCAAGTCCTTCGCGGAACATGACCAGATCGTCACCGCCATCGTACGCGGAGACGGCGACGGCGCCTTCAGGGCGATGCGGGCCCATCTGGCGACGGTCGAGCATGCCTTCGGCGATTATCTGGCGGAGGAAGGCCGGGAGGCCAAGGCGCTGGCCGGCGGCGGGCGCCGCTGACCGGCGGCGCCCGTGCAACGCGGCTTCGATTACGCGCAGCGCGGCTTCGATTGCCGCGCCTGGGTCAGCGCGTCGGCTTACCCTTGGTCCCCGCCGGCACGGCGCTGGCGGGCGGGAGATCTTCGGACAGGATGGTGATGTGGAGGTCGTATGAAACCTCCCCCTCATCCTCGTCACGGTGGACGACTCCGATGAACTCTTCGCCGATCAGCATTTCGATCGGCGCGCCGCGCTTCGGCGGGGGCACGATGGTGATCCGGTCATTTCCGAACGTCCGGCGGAGGTAATCCTGAACCCTGGCGATTTCGTTGGGGGTCATCACATTCTCGACATACAGTTGCAGCGACTCGTACCCGATCATGATGCCGAGCTTCGGCTGAACGACATCGGGCTGGTCCTCCGTGTTGCTGCACCGGACGCCGTTGCGCAAGTCCGTATTGCCCCCTGCCGCTACTTTATCGTGCCCTGCAACCGGTCCGCCGCATAGGCACGCCATCCGCCATAATGCGAAATATCCTCGGCCCCGATCGTGCCCCTGTTTTCACACAGGAACCCCTTCACGGCGCCCATCCGCTGGAGCTGGACGGTGCCGATGCCGAGCGGCGACTGAATACGGACGACGAACTCGCCGAAACGCTCCGTCGGGACTTCCCAGACCTCCGCCTCGATCGCGTGGCCTTCGCCGTCAGCCACGCGCAGCAGGCCGGGTCTGGGTGGGACGAAGCCCGGCAGGGCGTACAGGCGGTAGACCGGCTCGGTCCGGGTCGCGGCCAACTTGCGGGCGCCAAGTTCCAGAAGCTCGTGGTTGAGGGGCAGTCCTTCCATATGGCCGCCGACCACGGCGACAGGGATGCCGGCCGACGAGGCGGACTTGGCTTTGGCCTTAGGCGGAGGGCATTCGGCTCCGGTCGCCCCCAGCTTCAGCCCGGTCGCCGCCTGCCAGCGGGCGCCAAGATCCGCCAAGGCGCGGTCGTGGAAGGCGGGCGCTATGAAAGTGACGCCAAGCGGCAGGCTGAGGGGACCGAAGCCGTTGGGAACGGCAATGGCGGACAGGTCCAGCAGGTTGGTGAAGTTGGTGTACGTGCCGAGGTTGGAGTTGAGCGCCACGGGATCGGCTTCGAGCTGATCGACCGTGTAGATCGTCCCCGCCGTCGGTACCAGCAGGATATCCATCTTCTCCCACACGGCGGATGCGGCCCGGCGCAATTCCTCCAGCCGGTACATCGCGCGGAAGGTATCGACGGCGCTGTAGCGGTCCGCGTTCGTCGTGATGGCGTAGGTTACGGGATGGATGCTGTCCGGATGGGAGCGCAGGAACGGCTCGATCGCCGCCATCCGCTCCGCCACCCAAGGGCCGCTGTAGAGCAGCCGGGCGGCCTCGAGCAGAGGCTCGATGTCGACTTCGACCGGCGCGCCGGGCAGGCGCTTGACGGCGTCGGCGTAGAGGGCCTCCGCTTGCAGGTCGCCGAAGAAGTTCAGCTGGCCATGGCGCGCGATTCCGTAGCGGACATTTTCGCGCAACGCGCCCGCC
>DASQKT010000183.1:0-5546 GCA_035630415.1 Skermanella sp. | reverse complement strand
GCCAAACCCTGCTCCGGAATGGCTGTGGCCGCTTGCACCCCCAATCTCTAGACGCTCCCCCGGCCGAGGGCGACGCGACGGTCGTTGCGGCCCTGCTGCTCGCCTTCTCAACCTAAGATCAGATTTTCAACGGGCTGTTACAGGAGAATAGGCGATCAACCTCTCGGCGCCATTATAGGTCACATGTTCGATTCCCCGGCTGCTCCGGTTCAGCAGAGCCATGAATTCCTCGGGAAGTGTCTTACCGGAAGTATCGGCAGTCCTTGGGACTTGAGCGACGATCACCCCGTCCCGGTCGGCCAGAGTCAAGGCGGATGATGGCGGCAGCGGCTTGGCAGCCAGATAGTCGTCCAGCCAGCGGATATCGAGCAAAGCGATCACGGCGCCCGATATGCCGCCACTTTCGGCATTTCGGTACGGGACCGCAAACGGCAAAGCGGTTCCATGCTTCGTTCCCGGCGTTATCTGACCGCCGATGAAGAATTCGACTCCCGCCAAAGCCTCCTTCACATGCTGTTGCATGGACACGTCGATGCCCATAGCCGACGGGTTGGTCGAACACTTGATGATCCCGTCATTATTGGCAACGTATATCTCAAGATTGGGCGGGTATTCTTTTTTCAAACGGCTCATCATGCCTTGGCATTGTGGCCAATCCTGATCGACGACTACTGGAACCTGTCGAATGGTCGTCAAGAGGCGCCTGATACCGGCAATCGTGCCGGCTTGCTCATCTTCAATCAATTGCAGCAGGCGCTGTGCTTCGTCAAACGTCGCAAGAGTTTGCTGGTTTTCCAGACGAAATGCCGAATAAATTTGCAGTGCGGATAAAGGCACCAGGGCTAAACTGACCACAATCAGAAGGCGGTGCGGCAACTTCATGAATTCGCCTGCCCTGGAAGGAAATATGCCGGAAAGTGTTTCATTAGATATGAAAGTATCTTCACCATTCACTCACGTACTGTTCTTGCCAGCATAGTGAAACAAATAGACTAATCAGTACAGTCATTGCTCACTCGACATCTGCTTTTCAGAAAAAATACCATATGAACAGTGAAATTCAGTACAATTGCCGCCATAAAAACTGTCCGGAGGAAGTACGTCCCGCAAGAAGCCCGTTATTCGGCATGCAAACGTCAATGACCCCGCCGGCACTGGCCGGCGGGGTCATTCGCGTTAGGCTGAAGCTCCGGAAGCGTATTAGCCAGCCATGGCCCGCACGGTGTCGGATTGCGGCACTTCGCGCCCGATCAGGGCCAGGAAGCGTTCCGCCACGGGGACCGGGCTGTAATGCTTCAGCGCGAAGGCGCGGCCCTGGAATGATATCCGCTCCAGTACTTCCGGCTCCGCGATGATCCGGTCCACCGCATCCTTGGGCCGGTCGAAATCAATGCCGATATAGTGTTCCCAGTTGACCGGCTTGACCGGTAGCGCCATCCCGTACTTGTCGAAATCGGCATGGATGCTGACGCAGCCCGCCGCCATCGCTTCCCAGAAGCGCCAGCTGTCCCACATCGTAATGCGGGTGCTGCGGGTGTCGAACCGCCGCATCAGGCGCCACAGCAGGACGAACAGCGGGCTCGACTGGTCGTGCGGCCAGGACGGGATGAACCAGCCGCAGAACGACGAGGTCGCCGTGACCGACATCAGCTCCTCGTAGAAGACAGGAGTGTGGCGCCGGCCGGTCTGTTTCCACATCATATTGTGGTAGGCTTCTTCCGGCGTCCCCATCGCGGAGAATGTCGCGGGAAGTGCGGCGTCCGAGATCGGGTAGAAGACGTCCTGCGCTGCCTGCCGGACCGACTGCGTCTTGCCGATGTGGCGGAAATTGTAGCGCAGCGTCCGCTCGCGGGTGCTGAACGGCGGCACGTTCGTCAGCTCGCGGATCTGGCGCTGCGCCAGACCCAGCGCCCAGGGCTTGACGTTGGCTGGCAGCGTCTGGTCGACCGACCGGTGGGCGCTGAGGACCAGATCGAACTTCTCGGCGTAGAGATGCGCCAGCCGGCGCTGGTCGGCGCTGCTGTGATCGGTGTGATGCATGAAGACCCGCACCTGCTTGCGCTTGGGCTTCAGCTTCCGGATCAGCTCGAGACCGCCGTAGTATTGAACCAGCCCCGATTCGACCAGCACGATGTCGCAGTCGTCGGGTCCGACGCGCGGATCGTATTTGAACAGTGTCTCGTTGGTCTGCGCCGAAGTCCGCCAATAGGGACGCGGCGCGTAGAGGGAAAACCCGAGCGCCGCCAACCCCTCGCAGAGGGCTATGACGACGTGCGGATAAGTCGTTGCCTGGGGATCGGTCTCGATGGGCGGAGTGTGGAAATATACGCTCGGCATGGAATGCTCCGGCAGGTGAAATCGGTTGGACTGGATCAGGATCGCAGCCGGGTTTTCAGGGTCCGCACCATGCCGGGGGAAGCGATCAGCATGATGTGGTAGAGCGCCTGGGACAGCTTCGGGCTTTCCCAATATGACGACGAGAACAGCAGCTTGAGGGAGGCAAGCCGGCGCTTGACGCGGGCATGCTCGCTCAGCGCAATCGGCACATGCCGGGCGATGGCGTGCCGGACGGCGGCGGCTTCCTCCGGCGTGCGCGGCTGAAGGGCGTTGAGGATGCGCAGCGCCGCGATGCCGGTGCTGCTGTCCTTCGATATCTGAGCGCCCCAAACCCGGTAGGCGGAAACGTAATCGTCGATCAGGATGAAGGTGCCGACCGCCGGGGACAGGGCTACCCGGATGCCGAAGTCGTAGTCGCAGGCATCCTTGGCCTCGCCATAGGCGTCGTACAGTACCTGCCGGGCGATCTCGCCCTTCAGCAGGAACGCGTTGTTCGGAAACTGGCCGCTGACGGCGCTCGCCAGCCGGGACGGTTGCACGCCCGCCGCTTCCGCCGTCCGCTTGAAATCGCGGTTGGACGTGGTCGAAGTCTTCCAGTCGAAGGTGCCGTCCTGATCGACCATCGCCTGGAGACCGAAGGCCGCGATGGCATCCGGATGCTTCTGCACGGCGTCGAACAGCCGGCCCAGCGCGCCGGGGAAAATGAAATCGTCATCGTGGAGGATGACGACCCAGTCGCCCCGGCTGGCCTTGAGCAGGCGGTTGACGTTGCCGGCCTGCCCCAGCCTGACCGGGTTGGGCAGGTAGCGCACCGACACGCCTTCATCGCGGGGAAGCGATGCGATGAAGGCGTGGTTCTCCTCGTTCGGCGAATCGTCGCCGACCAGTATCTCCAGCGGCCGGTGCGCCTGCTCCAGGACCGACCTGACGGCGGTCTGGAGATAGACCGAGCGGCCATAGGTCGGGATGCAGACGCTGATCAGCTTTTTCATGTCGCCGTCCTCAGCCCAGGAAGAAGGTGCGGATGGCTTCGACGACCTTGTCCTGCTCGCCGCGCGAGATGTCGGCGAACAGCGGCAGGCGAAGCATGCAGCTGGCCGAATTCTCGGTCACGGGCAGCGCCCCGGCGGTCCTGCAATGGGCGACGCCCATCGGGGCGGAGTGCAGCGGGACGAAATGGGTGGTCGCCTGGACGTTGCACGCCCGCAGGAAGTCCAGCAGCCGGTCCCGCGTCTCCTGGCTTTCCAGCATGATGTGGAAGATGTGGTAATTGCTGCGGGCGTAGCTGGGGATGGTCGGAAGCGTCAGCAGGCCCTTGCGCGCCAGGCGGCGGAGGCCCTGGGCGTAGTAGTTGTAGGCGGCGCCGCGAAGCGCCGTGATCAGGTCCATCGCCTCGAGCTGCGGCGCTAGATAGGCCGCCACGATCTCGCTCATGGCAAGCGACGAGCCGGGGCTGACCCAAGTGTATTTGTCGACCTGTCCCCGGAAGAACTGGCGGCGATTGGTGCCCTTGTCGCGGTAGTTGCAGGCAAGGTCGTCAAGGGCGGGGTTGTTGATGGTGAGCGCCCCGCCCTCCCCCGCGATCAGGTTCTTGGTGTGGTGGAAGCTGTAGGCGCCGAGATCGCCGATGCCGCCGAGCGGACGGTCCTTGTAATAGGCGCCGACGCCCTGTGCGGCGTCTTCCACCATCGGGATGCCGTGGCGTGCCGCGATCTTCGCGATCCGGTCCAGGTCGGAGCAGACGCCGGCGTAATGCACGACGCAGATCGCCTTTGTCTTCGGCGTGATGGCGGATTCGATCGCTTCCTCGTCCATCGTCAGGGTATCGGGCCGGACATCGACGAAGACCGGCGTGGCGCCGGCCAGCAGGAAGGCGTTGGCGGTCGAGCAGAAGGTGAACGACGGCATGATCACTTCGTCGCCGTGCCCGATGCCCAGCACCCGCGGCATCGCTTCCAGCGCCAGCGTGCAGGACGGGGTCAGCAGGACGTGGCGCAATCCCAGCCGGGACTTCAGGACCTCGATGGCGCGGGCCGAGGCGCGGCCGTCGGTCGCGACGTTGCCGCCTTCGCAGACGGAGGCAAGGCTGGACCGCTCTTCACCGGTCAGGAAGATGCGGTTGAACGGTACCGGGCCGACCGGCTCCATCAGGCGGCTGTCGAGAACAGGTCTGGCGGAGGCAGGGGTGCGACGCCGGACCGGTTGTGCTACGGCGCCATTGATTGCTTCACCCAAGTTCATGATCGTCCTCTCGGGCATGACAAGGATGCCCAGTCACTAGTTGTTACGACTTTAGATTGCAAATTTGGGTAGAAAAAAGGTGCCGGCTCCCGATGAGCCATCAGGCGTGATTACGCAGCGTGGCTTGGCTGGGACGAAAGGCGCTTATCCAGCCACTCGATCTCGGGCGCCGCCTCCGGCTGGGGGACGTCCTGATGCTGGAAGTAGCGGTCGTATTCCTCCGTTACGAAGGTCAGGAGGTCGTTGCGGAAGCGCTCCTCGCTGAAGCGGAGCGCATTGGCCCGGCATGCCTGCGGCGTGATCCGGTGGGCCATCTGCTCGAACAGGCCGACCGCCTCGACGATGCTGTCGCTGGTCTGCCTGTTGAAGAACATGCCGGTCGGATTGGCCGAGTTGACCAGTCCGCGCACGGTTTCCAGGGCGCCGCCCCGGCCATAGGCGATGACGGGCGTGCCGCAGGCCTGGGCTTCGAGCGGAACGATGCCGAAGTCCTCTTCCGCCGCGAAGACGAAGGCCTTCGCCTGCTGCATCAGCTCGGTCATGCGCGACGCATCGACATGGCCGACGATTTCGACGTTGGGGCCGGCCAGCGCCTTGATCTTGTTCATCTCCGGCCCCTCGCCGGCGATGATCAGGCGGCGGTCCGGCATCTTCGAGAAAGCCTCGGCGATGATGTCGATCCGCTTGTACTGAACCAGCCGGGACGCCGTGAAGTAGAAGTCGCCCTTTCGATCACCCAGGCGGAAGCGGTCCAGGTTGACCGGCGGGGAAATCACCTTGGCCGGGCGGCGATACAGCTTCCAGATCCGCTGGGAAACGAAGTTGGAGTTGGAGATATAGGCGTCCACGCTGTTGCTGGTGCGCATGTCCCACAGCCGCATCTTGTGAAGCAGCAGCTTCGCCATCCAGGCCTTGACGCCCTTGGTCAGCTTGGAGTTCCGCAGATACTCGTGCTGGAGGTCCCAGGC
>DASQKT010000182.1:0-7887 GCA_035630415.1 Skermanella sp. | reverse complement strand
CGCGGCAACGGCGGCGCTGACACTCGCCTCTACCGCTGCCTATGCCGATATCGTCATCGCGGTCGCCGGTCCCATGACCGGCCAGTACGCGGCCCTCGGTGAGCAGATGAAGCGCGGCGCCGATCAGGCCGTCGCCGACCTGAACGCCGCCGGCGGCATCATGGGTGAGAAGATCAAGCTGGAAGTCGGCGACGACGCCTGCGATCCGAAGCAGGCCGTGGCGGTCGCCAACCAGCTTGCCGGTGCCGGCGTGATCTTCGTGTCGGGCCACTACTGCTCCAGCTCGTCGATCCCGGCCAGCCAGGTCTACAGCGAGGAAGGCATCCTTCAGATCTCCCCCGCCTCGACCAACCCGAAGCTGACCGACGAGGCCAAGGGCAACAACGTCTTCCGCATCTGCGGCCGTGACGACCAGCAGGGCCTTGTCGCCGGCCAGTACATCGCCACGACCTACAAGGGCAAGAACGTCGCGGTCATCCACGACAAGACCGCCTACGGCAAGGGCCTGGCGGACGAGACGCAGAAGGCCATGAACGCCGCCGGCCTCAAGGAAAAGCTGTACGAAGCCTATACCCCCGGCGAGCGCGACTACTCGGCCCTGGTCAGCAAGCTGAAGCAGTCCAGCATCGACGTGCTCTACATCGGCGGTTACCACACCGAGGCCGGCCTGATCGCACGCCAGTTGAAAGATCAGGGCATGACCGTCCAGATCATCTCCGGCGATGCCCTCGTCACCGAGGAATTCTGGACGATCACCGGTCCCGCCGGTCAGGGTACCCTGATGACGTTCGGTCCGGAAGCCCGTAACAAGCCGGGCGCCAAGGCCGTCGTCGACAAGTTCCGCGCCCAGGGTTTCGAGCCGGAAGGCTACACCCTCTACACCTATGCCACCCTCCAGGTCTTCAAGCAGGCTGTGGAGAAGGCCGGTTCGAAGGACCTGGACAAGGTGACGGCGGCGATGCGCAGCACGGAGTTCGATACCGTGATGGGCAAGATCGCTTTCGACCAGAAGGGTGACGTGACGACCCCGGCCTACGTCTTCTACAAGTGGAACAACGGCAAGTACGCCGAAGTCACCGCGAACTGAGCTGAAGGACGGCCGCAGTAATAGGCGGGATTAGTTGATGAAGGCAGGTGTTTGGATTTGATCCCATAGGCGTTAACATAGACGTTTCAGTGCGAAACTCCGGTTAAAACCGCCCACCTAACCGTCATACCCGGACTTGATCCGGGTACCTCCTGGCGGAGGCTGACGTGAGGACTTCAAACTGAAGTTCGGATGTCACCCTCGCAGCTCCTGAAAGGAGGTACCCGGATCAAGTCCGGGTATGACGGAAAGGGGGGCGAGCATCGCCGGAGCGTCGCAATGAAACGCCTTAAGTAAGCGGCTATGGTGCCTGATCCGGGCACCTCCTTGCGCCAGATGACCAAGCCCATACCAACCTGCCGCCAAGACAGCAGAAGGCCCAGCGCAAAGCGCCGGGCCTTCTCCATTTCTGCAATAGGGCGTTACAGCCGCCTAATGCGCCGCGAACTTCGCCGTATCGACCGTATCCGCCCTCGGCTGCGCGATGCCTGTCGGCGGCGGGGCCGTGGCACCGGTATGCTCTTCGCAAAGCCGCATGACCTCGCGCCAGAACGCGGCGGCGCGCAGGTTGTTGGCGGCAATAAGCTCGACCAGCTTCACCTTGGCCAAGCGCACGGCGTCGTCGCCCAGTTCTTCCACCAGACGGGTCGCCACCATCACGATATCAAGATCGGTTTTCATGACCCACTAACATTCCTGAACAGGCATCTGTTCCTCTGGCGGTGCAGCATCTTCCGGCATACGACATTAGGCATGAAGCCACCCCTGTTGCCATTCAGCCACGCCTTTCGCATGCTCGCGACAGGAATGACGGAAACGCTCGCAAGGGTACCGCCGATTGTTTCATCATGATGCAATGCCGGCTTGGTAGAAAATGGTTTTAGGTTCTGGAGAACGCCAATGCGGCGAAAGAAGAATGAGATTGTGGAAGGCCAGCGGTTCCGAAGGCTCGGTCCCGGTGGTGGCGTGTGGGAGATCGTGGCGATCCGGAAGGACGTCATGGGCGCCACGCACGCCCAGATGAAGCGGGCCGACGATCCTAAGACGTTGAAGACGCTGGCTGTCGCGGCCTTGCTCGACCCGGCCCAGTTCGAACCGATCGGCGAGGACGCTTGAGCGAAAGTTACCAAGACAACGGTATCGTCCACGAAGATTCCACAACCGACCGAGTCGTATTCGTCAAGTGAACGCGCCCGCCAGGGCGCGTCCTTTTATTATTGGGTTTTTGCTGAAACGGCGGCCAGTTCCGTCGGATCGTCGGCCTGGATGGTCGCCAGTACATCGCGAAGACGCACGAGCCCATTCTCCTGAATGTGAATTCGGTCCTCTGGCACACCGGCTCCCTGAAGCGCCGGGGTCTTTTCGGCGGAGGCGACCCAGACATCCAGATGCGGATGACGGTCCATGACTTCCGCGACCATCGACAGCCCCGTGGCGTCCAGCGCCGAGACCCTGGAAAGATCCAGCGCCTGAACCCGCTTCGTGTCGCTTTCCAGTGCCTCGTCGATCTGCGGCCGGATGCGCGGACTGGTCAGGAAGGTGACCTGGGTGCCGGGATCGGCGACTTGGACGCCGTTGCGCTCGAGGACCGAGACGGTGCCATGCTTCAGCATCCGGCGGAGCACCAGCAGCAGGGTCAGGGCCAGACCGACCGGCACCGATACCGTCAGGTCCACCAGCACGGTCAGCGCCGCCGTCAGGAGCGTCAGCCGTCCCTCGGCCGATCCCATCAAATGGATTCTACGGATCTCGCCGACCTCGATCAGCCGCATAGCGGTCATGAACAGGACGGCGGCCAGCGCCGCCATAGGCAGGCGGGCGACGACCGATGCCAGCGCCGCGACGAAGATGCCCAGGAAGATGGCATGCATCAGGGCCGCCGATTTGTTGTTGGCGCCGCTCATGACGTTGGTGCTGCCGCGTACGATCACGCCGGATACCGGCAGACCGCCCAGGAACGGCACGGCCGTATTGGCGAGGCCCAGCCCGAACAACTCGCGGTTCGGGTCGTGGCTGCTGTCGGTCAGCGAGTCCAGCGCCTTGGCGGACAGCAGGGATTCGACGGCGATCAGCAGACCCAGCGTCAAGGCGGACAGCAGGACCGCGTTGGTGTTGGTCAGGATGGTCTGGAGAAAATCGGCGGAAAACCCCAGGCCCTCGATCGAAACGTTATAGGCGGCCCCCACGGTCGCGACCGGAATGCCCTGCCATGCCATCAGCTCCGCGGTACCCAGGCCGACGCACAACGCCACCAGCGGGGCGGGAACCCAGCGGTTGAAACGGGTTCGGCTCCAGGTCAGCGCCGCCACGAAGCTGAGCGCCACGATGACGACTTCCTGGATGCGGACCGTGTGGATGTCGCGGACGGTATCGATCAGCTTGGCAATGGCGTCGTCGCCCTCGGCGGCGACGCCCAGCGCCACCGGGATCTGGCCGATCAGGATCAGCAGGCCGATGCCGGTGGTGAAGCCGACGATGATCGGATGGGGCATGAACTCCATCAGCCGGCCGAGCTTAAGCAGACCGATGGCGATCACGATGAAGCCGGCGCAGAACGTGGCGGCCATCAGCACGGGCAGGCCGTGGCTGGCGATGATGCCGGCGATCACGGTGATGAAGGCTGCGGCCGGGCCGGAAACCTGGAAACGCGAACTGCCGAACGCCGCCGCGATGGCGCCGCCCACGACGCCCGACACGACGCCGGCCATCGGACTGGCGCCCGAGGCGATGGCGAAGGCGATGCAGAGCGGCAGCGCCACGACGGCCACGATCAGGCCGGCAAGGATGTTGTTCATGCCGAAAAAAGAGCCGGTGGTGGACTGAGGCTTGGGGGCACTTTGGCTGATCAAAAGGGAAGCTCCTCGTGCTGAATTGGGGGAAGTTCGGAGCAGGCCTTACCAGGCCAGGGACGACAGCGAACTCAGGGAGCGGCCGAGGAGTTTAGGCGCTTCCGCCTTCACCGGATGGAAGGCAAGCTGGTCGCGGTCATACTGTTCGACGACGCCCGTATCGATGCTGTAGTGCCATCCCAGAAGCGTCAGCCGGCCGTCGGCGGCGCGCTCCGCCACCTCCGGGTAGGTCATCAGGTTGCGAAGCTGGTGGACCACCATCGCCCGTTCCAGCGCGCCTTCGAGCTGGCTCCTGACATCGTCGTTCCCCAGGGCGGCATTCAGGTCCAAGTCACCGCCTTCCACCGACGACAGCACCAGTTCCCTGACGTCGCGGCCCTGTTCGATCCAGTTCTTCGTCTGCCCGAGAGCATCCGGCGCCTTGCCGGACAGCAGTGCTGCGCAGGCGCCGCAATGGGAATGGCCGCACACGATGATCCGGCTGACGTTCAACACATGAAGCGAGTACTCCAGCGCCGAACCGGTGGCATCGCAGTTGCTGCCGTACGCCGGAACCATGTTGCCGACATTGCGAAGCTCGAACAGGTCGCCCGGCATCGAGGACGTGATGACATGCGGCAGCACCCGGCTGTCGGCGCAGGCGATGAACAGCGTATCCGGCCGTTGGCCATGACGCGCCAGGGTCCTGTACGTCTGGCGATGGCGACGATAGTAGCCTCGCTGAAAACGTGAAACGCCGGTGGTCAGGTCGGAATTCATGGCTTCTCCGCACTTTCATGTCTCGGTGCGCACAAAGATTGTTCAGTCCAAAAGAACCGACCCATCATCATGCGCGAAGTTGAGGAATTACCTTAAGAAAGGCTGCTAATTTTTTAGTATTCGGTTACTTAAAAACAAAAAACTTTCACTTAATGGATTTGGTGACATATTTATATTACAAACGATGAAAATAGCATCGTGTCACTATTTTGCCGTTTTTCGAATATGAAGGTGCTGTAACATAAAACTGATTTGATCTTAGATGCATTGATGTCCACCGGCGCTATGTTGGTCGGCTGGCTTCGACGTTACTTCTGATCCTGCTGTGATGGAGCAGTTCATTTTGATGTTGCAGCGCAATATGTCAACGGGTGAGTTGTGAAAAAAGTGTGACGTAGTAATTTGGTGGTATTTTTCTCAATCGCCTTTATGAAATCGGTGTTCGTCTTCGATAGAGATAATACGACAGGTTGAGATGCCGACTTCGTTACAGGCAAAACCTGGATGAGCTATCTATGATTAGCCAGAAATAGGATTGAAATCCAAGACGATCCCGTGCTATTGTTATGGTGCAAAGTGCTGCCATTCAAGCCCAGGACAGTCGGCCTAAAGTGCAACTGAAGATTTTCCGTCATGACAAATGCGTACATTCAGCTACGGATAGGGGTTGTCATGACGGAGCGGCCGGGACAAACAGGGACCGGATTTCCGGGAATGTCCGGAACGATAAAGGGAGGAAAAAACAATTGAGAGAGAATAGTCTGCGCACCCTCTGGCGGGACGGCGGCAGCGCCTTGAACGGCTGGCTGTCCATCCCGGATGCCTTTTCCGCCGAGACGATGGCCCATCAGGGGTGGGACACGCTGACGGTGGACATGCAGCACGGCGTCACGGATTACGCCTCGGCGGTCGCGATGCTGACGGCGATCTCCACCACTCCCGTCGTCCCGATGGTCCGCGTCCCATGGCTCGAACCGGGGATCGTCATGAAGGTCCTGGATGCCGGTGCCCAGGGGGTCATCTGCCCGATGATCAACGACCGGACGGAAGCCGAACGTCTGGTCGGCGCCTGCCGGTATCCGCCGAAGGGATACCGCAGTTTCGGACCGAACCGCGCCCTTCTGCACTACGGCGCCGATTATCCCGAACGCGCCAACGAGAGCGTCATCGTCATGGCGATGATCGAAACGGCGCAGGCGCTCGACAATCTCGACGATATCCTGAGCGTCGAGGGACTGGACGGAATTTATATCGGGCCGGCCGATCTCTGCTATTCGATGACCGGCAAGTTCGGCTTCGACCATACCGAACCGCCGCTGTACGACGCGATCACCCACATCCTGGCGCGTGCCAAGGCTCATGGCGTGATACCAGGCATCCACTGCGGAGCGGCGTCCTACGCCAAGCGCATGATCGATCTCGGCTACCAGTTCGTTACCGGCGGTTCCGACTATCACCTGATGGCGGCGGGCGCCAAGGCGGTCGTCATGGAGGCGAAGGGGCAGGGGGCGGCTTCGGCGTCCGATGGGTCGAAGCCGGTCGGTCTCTACTGACGGGGCGGGAACGAAAAAAGGGCGCCGCCGGCCTTGCCGGCCGGCGGCGCCCTCCCGAAACGGTAGAGCCTTCAGGTTCTACCGGTTCTCGGTCTTCTCCTCGGCACGGTTCTTGACCTGCTCCGGAGTGAGACCCTGGTTTTCGGCTTCGCTCTGGCCGGCATCCTTGGCCGCCTCGACGCCGGCTTCTGCGGCGGTGCGGGCGACGGTCGCAGCGCGGTCGATCGCTTCGCTGCCGTATTCACGAGCGCGGTTATAGAACTCGTCGCTGTAGTCGCCCAGCAACTCGTTCTCGTACCGGCTCGACGGAATGCTGGCGCCCAGGACGGCGCCTACCGCGACACCCATGATACCGGCAAGCAGCGGATGCTCGTCGACGAGGCCGACGACGCTGCTGTAGCCCTGCCGGGCACGGCGCGACGCCTGATCGCCGTAGTCGCGCGCACGGTCGCGATAGCTCGACTGGTTGCCCTGATAGCCCGAGAAGTCCTGGCGCTGGCCCCCGGTCTGGCTCTGGACCCTGTCGCGGACCGACTGTGTCGCGTTGCCGGCGCGGTCGCGCCATTCGCTGGCCCGGTTGCCGGCCTCGTCGACCCACTCGGAAGTCCGGTTGGAAACTTGGTCGCGCAACTCGGACGCGCGGTTGACCGCCTGGTCGCGGAATTCCTCGGCACGGTTCAGGGCGCGGTCGCCGTACTGACGGGCACGGCGGCTGGCGTCGCGCAACCGGGCATCGACTCCGGGATGGCTGGTGCTGCTCCAGACCAGCCATCCGACGCCAAGCCCGATCAGGGCCAAAGGCAGGGGATTGCCGAGGACCGAGCGGTCTTCGTCCTGGGCGTCATAGCTACGATAGGGGTCGGTATGTTCGTAATAGTTTCTGCTCATTTGCTTCCGCCTGATGAGTTATGGGCCGCGATGTGCGCCGGTCGGCCGAAACGCCACGCCGACGCCACCGCGCCGCTATTGTTGAAAACGCACCACTGCCGGATTGGACCGGTAAACTTACGCTCAGCGCCCCAACTGTTCCTTGGCCCAGCGCTTGTCGTCCTGGAGAGTCGCGATGGTCCGGTTCGGCTGGAGGTTTTTCGCAGACAGCTTGCTCTTGCCCATCGACACCAGGATGATGCCGATCAGCGTAACCGCTCCGCCGACGATCAGGGCCGCCAGCCAGGGTTCCATCATCGTCGCCAGATAGTAGGTCAACGCCAGAAGCAGGAAGATGAGGCCCGCGAAAGCCACCATCCCTCCGGCGGCCAGGGAGACGGCGCCGGAAGTTGCTTGAGTAACCTTCTCCGACACCTCCGCCTTCGCCAGCTCGACCTCTTTCCGCACCAGGGTCGTGGTCTCCTGGGCGAGTTCGGTCAGCAACCCCGTCAGCGGCCGGTCGGCACCGCCCCGAGGAACGTCGCCGAACCCCCGGAGGTTATCGTCCGGCCTGCCGGTCATGGGTTGGTACCCCGCGGCGGGGTGGTGCCGAGACCTTTGTCATCGGGCTTGGTCGTAGCGGACGGGCTGCCGCCGATCGGGCTTGCCGGCGGTGTGCCGAGAACGCCGGTGTTCCGCTCCACGGAACTGGAGCCGAGGCCGGTCCCGGCGGTGCCGCTGGTGGAACTCGCGAGAGCCGCGCTGCCGCCGC
>DASQKT010000181.1:0-20334 GCA_035630415.1 Skermanella sp. | reverse complement strand
CCGACAGGGTCGCGATACCCTTGGCCTGCGCGTCCGCCTTCCGCATGGCGAGCGCATAGGTGTTGTTGGCCTTGGACGGGTTCAGCCAGACAAGCCCCTTGGCGGCGTCGAGCTGCTTGACCTTGGCGTAGGTGGCGTCGGCATCCAGCTTGTCGGTGATCTTGTTGAAGGTAATCAGCGACGTGTCGGTGTATTCCCAGTAGACATCGACCTGCCCGTTCTCCTGGGCCTGACGCAGGGGAGCGGTGCCCAGTCCAGCCCGCTTGTCCACCGTGAAGCCCTTGGCTTTCAGCAATTGGCTGGTCATCTCGGCCATAAGCTGCTGCTCGGTGTAGTTCTTGCCGCCGACCACCACCGTCTGGGCCTGGACCGTGGTGCTGAGCGCCATGGCGGCGGCGACACCGAGGAAGATGTTGCGAAGGGATGCCAGATGCATATTGAAGCCTCCTTATATTTTGGGCGCGGGATTGCGCCGGTCGCTCATCGCAAAGGGTGGTCATCGCAGAGGGTTCACGCCGCGCGGGACCAGCCAGTACTGGGCCTGCCCGATCAGCACATCGACAAGCACGGCGAGCAGCGCCGTCGGGATCGCTCCGGCCAGCAGCAATCCCGGTTCCATCAGGTCGATGCCGGTGAAGATCAGCTCGCCCAACCCTCCTCCGCCGATCAGGAAAGCCAGCGGCACGGTGCCGACATTGATCGCGAAGGCGGTGCGCAATCCAGCCAGGATCACGAACAGGGCGTTCGGCAGTTCCACCTTGAACAGGATCTGCCGGTTGGTCATCCCCATGCCGCGCGCCGCCTCGATCAGCGCCGGTGGCACGCTCTCGATGCCTGCGACGGTGTTCAGCACGATCGGCAGCAGCGTCAAAACCGTCAGGCCGAACACGGCCGACGGCAGGCCGAGACCGAGCACCGTCATGGCCATGGCGAGGATCGCCAGCGTCGGGATCGTCGTGCCGAGGTTGACGATCTGGCCGATCACCGAGCGCAGTATCCTGAAGCCCGCGCGCGCCAGGAAAACGCCGAGCGGCACGCCGATCAGCACCGCCAGCCCGCCCGATATCGCGACCAGTTCCATGTGCTGGCGGGCTAGGTACAGGATGTCGTCCTGGTATTTCAGCGCATCGTCCAGGATGCCGCTGGACTTCGCCCAGACCCCCAGCGCGAAGACGGCCAGCAGCACCAGGATCTGCCACGCCTGCCGGAGTCCGGCCACCATGCCCATCCGCGCTTCCATCGCCGTCACCGGTCCCGGTATGTGGCACCGAGCAGGTGCGTAATGCCGCGCTGGGTGACGTAGCCCTTGTAGAAGCCGTCGTCATCGACGCAGGCAAGCCAGGTCTGGTCGTGGGTGAACATCTGCGACACGGCCTTCCGCAGGTCGTCGCGCAGGTTGATCATGCAGGGCAGCTTCTCGTAATGCTCACCGACCGAGCCTTGGCGGCCCTTGGCGGCATCCAGCTTGACCACGCCGCGCGCCCGGCCGCGCGGGCCGACCATGACGATGGAGATATGGCCGTGCTCCTCCATCAGCCTGACGGCGGTGGACAACTCGTCGCCGGCGACGACGCGCGGCGGATCTGCGGCCATCGCCTCCGCCACGGTAATCAGTTGAAGCCGCTTCAGGGTGCGGTCGGTGCCGACGAAATCGGCGACGAAGCTGTCGATCGGATGGGCCAGGATGTTGTCTGGCGTGTCGTACTGCACGATCCGGCCGTCCCGGAAGATGGCAATGCGCGACGCCATCTTGACCGCCTCGTCGATGTCGTGGCTGACGAAGATCACGGTCTTCTTCAGCTCCGCCTGAAGCTTCATGAACTCGTTCTGGATCTCCTCCCGGTTGATCGGGTCGATCGCGCCGAACGGCTCGTCCATCAGCAGCACCGGAGGGTCGGCGGCCAGCGCGCGGGCCACCCCGACGCGCTGCTGCTGGCCGCCCGACAGTTCCTTGGGATAGCGCTTGAGGAAGATGACGGGGTCGAGATTGACCATCTCCAGCAGTTCGGACGCGCGCCGCCGCGACGCCTTGCGCTCGCGTCCCATCAGGTCGGGGACGACGCAGATGTTGTCTTCGACCGTCTTGTTCGGGAACAGCCCGATCTGCTGGATGACATAGCCGATCGACCGGCGAAGCGTCACGTCGTCGAGGGTGGACGTGTCCTTGCCGCCGACATAAATCCGGCCCGACGTCATCGGGACCAGCCGGTTTATCATCTTCATCGTCGTGGTCTTGCCGCAGCCGGACGGGCCGAGCAGGACGCAGACCTCGCCGGGATCGACTTCCATGCTGACGCTGTCGACGGCGGTCATGGTTCCGTAGATTTTCGTTACCTGATCGAGCCTGATCATGCGGGACGCCCTGCCATCAGCGGCCCCGCAGGCCGGGAGAGGTGAGCCGCCGCTGAAGCCACAGCAGCGACAAATCCGCCAGTATGGCGAGCACGCTGACCGCCAAAGCGCCGGTCAGCAGTTGGCGGATGTCGGTCTGCGAGATCCCTCGGGAAATGAAGGTCCCCAAACCCCCGGCTCCGATATAGGTCGCGATGGTCGCGACCGCGATGTTGAGCACGGTGGCATTGCGGACGCCGTTGATGATGACCGGCAGAGCTATCGGCAATTCCACCTCTCTCAAACGCTGGAACGGCGTCATCCCCATGCCGCGCGCCGCTTCGCGCAGTGCCGGGTCGATGTTCATGATGGCGGTATAGGTGTTGCGGATGATCGGCAGTTGGGAATACAGGACAAGCGCCACCACGGCGGGCAGATATCCGATGCCCTGACCAATAATCGACAGGATCGGGATCAGCAACCCGAACAGCGCTATCGAAGGAATAGTCATGATCACCGCCGCGGCATAGAGCACGCGGTCGGCGGCGGCGCGATTTTGTGTTATCAGGACACCGATCGGCACTCCGGTCACAATCGCGATGGAAATCGCGACAGTGATCAACGACAGATGTTCAATCCCACGGTCGATGATCTGCGGCCAGTTGCTGACGATGAACTCCAACGTTTCCAACGATGTCGTCTCCTCATGCTGCAATGTCCGCCGATGTCTTGAGTGTCACGTGAGGCTGCCAGCCGGACCCCCGACCAATCCGACCTTCAACATCAGGAAACCGACATCACTCCTTCGGGTCGTTTAGCGGCGCGACCAAGTCGGATTCGTGACGGAGATGCACCGCGCCGCATCGCATAGTTCCAGCGAAATCGCCGGTCAACCACGGATGCCAGGGCAGGATGCCAGGAATGAACAGTATGGCCCAGGATCGCGCCTCGGTCGCGGGCAAGGCGCTCACCGTCGCCGAAAAAACCTCCCTGCTCGTGATCGGCGCCGGGCCGGCGGGACTTGCCGCCGCGATCGAGGCCGCGCGCCGTGGCATCGCCGTGACGCTGGTGGACGAGAACCCCGTTCCGTTCGAGACCATGGGCGAGGAGATACCGCTGCATTTCGGTCAGCGCATGGGCGGCATCGTCCGCAACCGCACGGCCATGACCGAAGCCGTCCTGGAGCAGTCACCCGACATCGCCGCCGCGTTCGAAGCGGGCGTCGATGTCCGTCTGGGCACCGTGGCATGGGGACTTTACGTGCCGCAGCCGACCGCCGCCTGGATGCCAGGACCGCTCTGCGGTCTGGCCGACCCCGAGCGCTCGTGGCTGATCGGCTTCGACCACTGCATCGTGGCGGCCGGCCGCCGCGACATGGGGCTGGCGTTTCCGGGCTGGGAACGGCCAGGAGTCATGGGCGCCACGGCGGCCCAGCGGCTGGCAAGCCACGGCGCGCTGGACGCCCGCACCGCAGTCATCCTCGGCAGCTCCGCCGAGGCGCTGCTTGCGGCATCGGCGCTGCTCGATGCGGGGATCGACGTCGCCGCCATCGTGGAGCGAGCCGGGACCATGGCCGGTCCCGCCGATCTCGCCAATGCCATGACCTCCGCCGGCGTCCCGATCCTGACCGGCCATGTCGTGGCGGCGGCCGACGGCGGCCTGGACGGGGTGGAAGCCGTTCGCATTGTCGCAGTGGACGCCGAGGGCCGGCATCTTGCCGGCACGGAACGGACCATCGCCTGCGACACCGTGGTCCTGGGCATCGCCGCGATCCCGGCGATCGAGCTGCTGGAGGCCGCCGGATGCCGCGTCGGTTTCGACGGCGACCGGGGCGGGCATGTTCCGCTGACCGGCGAGGGCTACCGCTGCTCCCTGCCCGTCATCCAAGCCATCGGCGACTGCGCCGGCGTCTGGCCGTCCAAAAGCATGAACCCCGAGATCGCCAGGGCCGAAGCCCTGATCGCGGTCGGTGCGCTCGCCGGTTCCACTACCTCCGAACTGCCCTCCCCCCCGGCCCCCGACGCGGCCGCCACCGATATCGCGGCACTACGCTGCGGCTGGGTCCGAGCCTCCGTCGTCGAGGCGGAGGGAGAACCGCATGTCTGCCAGTGCGAGGAAGTCACCGCCCGCGAAATCCTGGAGGTAAAGCCGCCGCGCTACCTGAACTGGACCGCCCCCGCCAACCGCCCGACCGATCTGGTGGCGCTGCTGGGCGAAGGGCCGCCAAGCGCCGACCAGATCAAGCGCCTGACCCGCGCCGGCATGGGACCCTGCCAGGGGCGGCGGTGCCGGGAACAGGTGGCGGCCTTGCTGGCTCTTGGTTCCGGGGTGCCGCTGGAGACGATGCCTCTCGCCACCTTCCGCGCCCCGGTACGCCCCCTGCCCCTCTCCCTGCTCGCCGAGTCAGCCGAGGACCCGGAAATCACGGCCCATTGGGACAGTTGGTTCGGGATGGCGGCGCAGTGGGTCCCCTACTGGCGGGTCCAGTCCGGCTATACGGCGGCCAGCCGCGACCTCCACAGCCCTGTCGCCAGCGAGTGAACCGATCCATGACACATCAAGCGGACGCCCCTCCGGCCGGGGCAACGGTCGTCATCGTCGGCGGCGGCGTGACGGGATTGAGCGCCGGCTGGTGGCTGGCCCGGCAAGGTGTCGGTGTGATGGTGCTGGAACGTCGGCTGGTCGGCTGGGAGGCATCGGGCCGCAACGGCGGAGGATGTTCCCACCACCACAGCCCCCTCTTCGCGGAGGAACAGCGCCTGTGGCCCCTGATGGACGACATGCTGGGATATCCCACCGAATTCCAGCCCGACCGGATTCGCATCGCACTGGACGAACATCAGTTCAAGCTGTACCGCCGGGCTCTGGAGAACGGCGAGCGCCAGGGTTTCCGCTCCGACGTGCTCGACGCCGCACAGGTGCGCGACCTCGTCCCCTTAGCCGGTGACGGCATCTTCGGCGGCTATTTCTATCACTTCGGCGGCCACGCCAATCCGCATCGGACCGTGCAGGCCTATGCCTGGGCTATCGGCGACCTGGGCGGGCGGGTGATGCAGCACACCACCGTCACCGGGTTCGAGACGCGGGGTGGACACGTGACCGGCGTGCAGACCGATCGTGGCCTGTTCGGCTGCGACCATCTGGTGATCGCGGCGGGACCGCAGACCGCCCGCTTCGCGGCGATGCTCGGGACCGAAATCCCGATGGTGCCGGCCCGTGCCGAGATGATCGTAACGGAGCCGTTGCCCCTGATGCCGCTTGGCGGCGTGGACGGCAATGGCCTCTACGGACGGCAGACGCTGCGCGGCAACCTCGCCTATGGCGGCGGACCGCATGAATGGGTCGATCTCGACGACCTTGAAGCCTGCCGCCCGCAGGCGACACCGCTGCTCCGCAGCCTGTCGCACCGCGTCACCCGCCTGTTCCCCAGGGCTGCCCACGCTCGGGTGATCCGAAGCTGGGCCGGCTACATCGAAAACACCCCCGATGGCCGCCCGGTGATCGATCGCCTGCCGACCGCCGAAAACGTGATCGCCGCCACCCTGTCCAGCGTCGGTTTCGGCCTGTCCCCCGCCAGCGGTCACGCGATCCAGGAAATGGTGACCGAAGGCACCTGCCGCTTCGCCGACCTCTCCAGCCTCTCGCTGTCCCGCTTCGCCGGCCTGGAACCGGACTGGCGCGACATCCAGGGCTGGCGGAAGCTGGAAGTCCTGGGAGCCACGCTGCCGGCGACCTGAAATTCAACTGTCGCCGAAGACCTCACCATAGATGGACTCGATCCGCTCCGCTTCCGGAGCGGTCAGTTCCTTGAACTCGCGGCTGCGAGCGCGGCTGGATAGCCTGCCACGGTTCTGGTGCAGGAAGCGGAAAAGGAGGTCGATCATGTTGTCCGGCATGTCGAGCAGGGCGTTCACTTGGTGCCGAAACAGATCGTAGCGACGCAGGAAGGCGATTTCGGCGGGCAGGTCTTCCTCTATGGTCCGCTGGACACAGCCATAGAGGAATTCGGCGTGAGGCGTGGCGTCGAAGAACCGGTAGAAGTCTCCCGTGTCGTTCAGCACGTTTACATTGAAGCTCTCGCTTGGCCGCCACTCCACCAGCGGCAGCAGGCGCTTTGAATAGTCCTCCAGCGTATCCTGGTATTGATCGATCCGCTCCAGGATGGCGGCGGAGACGGGGAAAACGACACCCGGCGGATTGAAGCCGCGCTCCGCAAGAATGTGATGGATCAGGTAGCGGTGAATACGGCCGTTGCCATCCTCGAATGGGTGGATGTAGACGAAACCGAATGCAAGGATTGCGGCGGCAATCACGGGATCGAGCGTCTGCGCGGCACCCCGGTCGAAGGCGACCATACCGCCTATCAGCGAAGGCAGATCCTCCGGACGGGCGCTGATGTGATCGGGCAGCGGCATGCGGGTTTCCCGGTCATGCGCTCCGACGAAACCGCCCTCCCGGCGAAATCCAGGTTTTACGAAGCGGGCATTGCCGAGCACGATATGTTGCAGGCGCAGCAGTTCTTCGGGATCGAGCGGCTGCCGGCCGGCTTCTCCGATGGCGCGACCCCAACGCTGGATTCGGTCCTGCGGTGGGCGCTCGCCCTCGATGGCATAGCTGGAGCGTGAGTCCTTGAGCAGCAGGAAGGCGGCCGTCCGCGCGAGGATGTCGCGAGGCACCTCGGCGACGATATCCATGGCACGCTGCCGCAGATCGAGATCGATAAAGCGGCTGAGCGTATCTGTACGGAAGACCAGCGGACAAAAATCAGGAGTGCCGGGCAGATTGTTTTTGACACGCTGACGCGAGACAGTTTCTGCCGGTGCGTCCCATTGCAGCGCCGGATCAAGGACAGGGACATAGCGCCCTGTCCGCACGTCCGGCAGGTCAAGCTTTGTTCCGGTCAACCACTCATAGATGAACCAGATGCGGCGCGCATAGCTGCCTGTTGGTGTCGCTCGGACGATCTCTTCGATCGCGGTAGGGCCGGTCGAAAGGAACAGGCGCTTGAGGACGGCGAGGTCGAGGCCTTCGTATTTGAGGGCGAACGTCAAATGCCCTTCGAGCGTCGCGTGAGGGGCATGGCGCGGCGTCATCAGGCGCCAGCCATCTTGCTCAATATTACGATGACGCTCGCCGATTGCACTCAGCACGCGAGGCAAAGGTGCATCGATGCCGTAGGTGTCGATCAAAGCGCTATAGCCAGCGAGAGTTGCCCTCTCCGGTAGGCGTTTTTCATGAAAAACGCTTACCGGACCTGAAAAACCGTTTTGAAAGCCGACGCTCATGAAAAACGTACCTTTGGCGTGAAAATTGATTCTAGGGGAGGCTATTTCTGAAAAACGATTTTGACCAGTGAAGTAGAGTACTTCAAGGCCCATAAGCACGTGCATTCCGTTTATGATAATCAACACTCCATGCAGCTTGATCGTATCTCAAATGAGATACATAATAGAGATCTGCAACGGGGGGACCGACGATGGCTGCCCAAACATCGATGCTGCACATCCGCGTGGACGATAAGTTGAAGGCCGAGGCTACGGAAAAGCTCGCCAACTTTGGCCTTACTGTCTCGGATGCCGTACGCATCCTGCTTACCCGCATCGCCAAGGAAGGCGCGCTACCGGCCGGCCTCACGGCGGACCAGGACGCTTATGACGCCTGGTTCCGGGCGAAGGTCCACGAGGCGCTCTCCGACACGCGTCCCGCGGCACCTCATCAGCAGGTCATGGACGAAGCGCAGGCCTTGATCGACAGGAAACGGCGTGCCCGTACTTGAATGGCTGGAGACGGCCCGCGCTGATCTGCTGGCTATCGTCGATTACATCTCGGACGACAACCTTGATGCCGCCCAGTAACAGCCGCTGGCGAGGGATTGCAGTGGAAGGCATTGGCAAGGCTCCGGCCACTGTACACAAGCATGCTCGTGTAGGTCGGGCCACTTAAGCCCAACACCTGACGCCTCGAACCAGTCGGCATTCGGCGTCGTCACGCGCTAACATCCGCGACATTGAAGTCCAGAGCTTTAGCATATATATTCCGCTCCATCGGAAGATTTTTTGGAGGCGGCCATGCTCACGGGCTCGGATATGCTGAAGACCACGGAAGCAGCGGTCGTCTCCCGCGTCGCACTGCGCGATGTAAATCGCGTCATCGACGAGGGTATCCTGCCGGAAGATTTCATCACCCTTGATGGTGGCCGGCATGTGCTTGCCTCTGCCTGCACGCTGATCTCGTTCTATTTTGAGAGCGCCAAGTGCCTCACCTCGGAGGAACGCCTCTTCACCATTCGGGAAGCGGGACCGCGCCTGCGCCGCTCAAGCGCGCTTGAGCTTCCGGCCCTGCTTCAGGAGGATTGGACCGTGCGGGACGGCTTCCTGACGATCGATCTCGCCCCCTTCGTGAGGAAAGCGACCGAGCGGCTGGACCAGTTGACCGCCGCGCTGGACATGGTGGTCGTATCATCCGACGTGCTTGGTGGTGTGCCCGTCATCCGGGGAACCCGCGTTCCGGTCCACGATGTCGCGGCTTCAAGCGCTGCGGATATTCCGCTCGAGCGCATTCTCGCTGCCTATCCGGGGCTTGATGCCGAAAAGGTGGAACTGGCCACGATCTATGCCGAAGCCTACCCTCCGCGCGGACGCCCCCGGCGCGGTGGCGAGCTTCCCAAAGGGGCCGTCATCATCGCCGACCGCCGGATTCCTCGCCAGCGGAAGGCTTGATGAAACTTCTGATCGACGAATGCCTGACCCCGGAGTTGGCAACGCTCGCCCGGACCAGGGGATACGGCATGTCCTCTCACGTCATCTGGATGAAGCTCGGCGGCTGGAAGGACTGGCAACTCAAGCCTGTAATTATCGAGGGCGACTGGACTTTCGTGACTCGAAACTCTGTCGATTTCCGAGGGCCGGTATCCAGCCCTGGCTCGCGCGGCCAGTATGCTGGCGTCATGATCCACGCCGGGCTGATCTGCCTGAATTGTCCGGGAGGAATGGATCTGGATATGCAGATCGAACTCTTTGAGCATGCACTGGACGAACTCGCGGTCGATAGCGATCTGATCAATCAGGTTCTCGAAATTACCCTCGACGGGAGCGATGAGCTTCACATCCTGCGTTACCGGCTGCCCTCCGACGATTGAGGGAAGTGGGTGGTGATAGGGAACCTGACCGACATAGCCAGTTGCAGAGACCAGCATGCGGAAAATCCAAACCGCAATCATCGGCTTGCCTAAAGGATCGTTTTAGGATAAAATTCATTCATTGATCCTATCAAGCCGAAGGCGCGCTCTATGGTAACCTCAGCCACCGCATCGACCGAAATCCAGGCAGCCAAGCCCCCATCCACCACCTCTGCCAGACCGCGTCTGACTCCCCGTCAGGAAGCCTTCTGCAATGCCATGGCCTGCGGCGTCGGCGGGGCGGAAGCTTCCCGCCGCGCGGGATACTCCGCCAACGGCGCCAAGCAGCGCGGCGCCTTCCTGATGCGCCAGCCGGAAATCCGCGTCCGTATCGATGAAATCCGGGCATCCCGGCAAGCCGCCCATCAAGCCCAGCTCGACGAGGCGGCGGAGCAGGTCGGCTGCGTTATCGACGACGCCTTCGAGACCGGCCGCCCTGGACTGGCCCTCCGCGCCATCGAGTTCCGCCTGAAGCTGCTCGGCGTCATCCAGGACAAGCGGATCGCCCATCACTACTACGGCTGCCTCGACAGCCAACCCCACCCCGACGCCGACTTCGAAGACCTCGACGGTGACCCGGAGGAGGAACTCGATCCCATCCGCTTCCAGCCCGGCTACCACTCGGAACCCGCCTCCAGCGATGCCCCGATCATCCCGGCAGTGACGTTGGATGACCGTCCCGCCCTTTCACCGCCGCCCCGCAAGTCGGCAGCAGAGACGGGTTTAGTGACCGATGATTACCTTTCCAGTGGAATAGACAAGATCGCCTCGGAGTTCTCCGATCTCCTGGCCTCCACTGCCCCGACTGTGCCCAACGACGTTACAATGCGATTTCCACATCGGAAGTCGGGCGGGACGAACAGGCCAGGATGAAACCCTGGGCTTCCTCCGCGTCGGACAGACCGCCGTTGTGGCGCATGATCACGGTCCCTGAAACACGGCGGACCCGGCACGTCCCGCACAGTCCGCTGGCGCAGCCGCAGGGGATCACCACCTGCCGCCGCGTCGCCGCCGCCAGGATCGTCTCGCCGGCAGCAGCCTCGAAAGCTTTGCCGCCGAAGGTCACCCGGTACACCTCTCCATACCCAGGTGCTTCCCCAGCCGAAGCCACCGCAGCCGCAGCATCCGGATCGGGCGTGACCGACCCGAAATGCTCGATGTGAAAGCGACCGGCATCGCCACCCTCGGCGTCGTGGATCAGCGCCAGCGTCCGCATGAAGCCGTCGGGACCGCAGCAATACGTATCGCGCCGCCCGAAGTCCGGCACCGCGACCGACAGGAGCCGCCGCGTCGGCCTTCCGCGAAAGCCGAACCAGCCGGGTTCCGGCCGCGTCACCGCCACGGCTGCCGAAAGCCGGGGCATCCGGCGCTGCAAAGCCTCGATCTCCGCCCCGAACAGCACCTCGTCCGGCGTGCGGGCGACGTGGAACCACGCGATCTCGGTTTCGGGCGCGGTGACGGCCAGCGTGCGCAGCATCGCCATCAGCGGCGAGGCGCCGGACCCGGCGGACACCAGCGCCACCGGCCTACCCGCCTTGGCATCGTACACGAAGCGGCCCACCGGCCCCCGTGCCTCCACCTGCATCCCTGGCTGAAGCGCCCGGTGCAGCCACTGTGTCGCCCGTCCCTGCGGATGGGCCTTGATGGTCAGTTCCACCCGCCCATCGGCACTGGGGGCCGACGCGATCGAGAATGTCCGGTAAAGACGTTCTCCATCGACGTCGAGCGCCAAAGTCAGCGCCTGTCCCGGACGGTGGCTCGTCATCTGCCCGGCGGCGGTGCCCAGCATGAAGCTCTTGACCGTCGGCGTTTCGGTCCGGACTTCCAGGCATTCCAGGATCAGCGGAGCCGGGGTAAGGGAATCTTCGGTCATCCCATTATCTCCCGGTCACTCGGCCGCGATGGCGGCGGAGCGAGACGCGCTGAAGTAGTCGGTCATCTTGCGGGTGTACCAGTCCATGAAATTGCGCAGCATGAATTCGGACGGCGCATAGGGACCCGGCTCGTAGCCCTTGGAGGAGATGCCAAGGTGGTTGATCGCGGCCAGCCGCGAATCCTGGTGGTTGGTCGCCTTCCAGACCTCGGTCAGCCGCTCGACATCGTAATCGACGCCCTCGACCGCGTCCTCATGCACCAGCCATGTGGTGCGCAGCGCCGTCTTGTTGGCCGACAGCGGCAGGACGCGGAAGTGGATGATGTTGTCGCCCAGGAAGTGGTTCCAGTTGTTCGGAACCCTGAACATGCGGACCGATCCCAGGTCGCGGTCGGTGAAGTCGCCCAGCAGCTTGCGGCAGCCCGGCCCGCCGTCCATCGTGAACGAAACAGCTCCCTTGTGGAAAGGCAGGCGGATGCAGCGGAACTCGACGCCGCCGTCGGCGGGGGCATGGGGCAGGCCCATTCCCTCCCAGCGCTTGGCCTGACTGTCCATCAGCGCCTTGAACTCGGCCGTCCCGCTGGCGTCGTCGGGCAGCGCGAACTCCACCAGCGTCGCCAGCAGTTCCGGGTGGTTGGCGGTGCAGTGGTAGCATTCGCGGTTGTTCTCGATCACCAGCTTCCAGTTGGCGTCCTCGATCAGGGTGTATTCGAAGGCGACCTTGGTGCGGTCGGGCTGGTGCGGGGCGATATACGGCGTCACCGCGTCGCGGAAGCGCTTCAGGTCCGGCGGGTTTTCGGCCAGACAGATGTAGACCATGCCGCAGATCACCTCCGCATGGACCGGCTTCAGCGAATAGGGTCCCCGGTCGAAATCGGGCGGCATCTGACGGGCGTGCAGAAGTGTGCCGTCCAGCTCGTAGACCCACTGGTGATAGCTGCATACCAGCCGGTTGACATGGCCCTGCCCGCTCAGGCAGATGCGAGCCCCTCGATGGCGGCAGGTATTGTAGAAGGCGCGCACGGCGCCGTCGCGCCCGCGCAGGATCGTGATCGAGCTTCGCCCGACCTCCAACGTGACGTAGTCGCCGGGATCGCGGATCTCGCAGCTACTGCACGCGAACAGCCAGTCCGTCTCGAAGACGGCGGCGATATCGGCCTCGTGGAATTCCTCATCCACATAGAACGGCTGCGGCAGGCTGAATCCCTGCTTCCGCTCCGCCACCAAAGCCTGCACGCGATCGGCCGAGATCATGTATCCCCCATATGGAATGACCGGATGCCGGGAAGTGTGTCAGAACGGGAAGGCGAAGCGGAAGGACCGTCGCGACCGAAAGCATCACCGATCCGACATCATGGCGGTGGAATTCTGCTCGACAGATGTCGGATTCCCGTGCCTCAATGCCGCCCCCGTAACAGCAGAAAGATGCCACGGCGCTATCATGGCCGAAGCCGGCTCTCCCCGCACCTTCGTCTTCGTGCTCGTCGATGGGTCGTCCATGATGAGCCTCGCTTCCGCTGTCGAGCCGCTACGCTCGGCCAACCGGCTCGGGCAGCGGGAGTTCTACCGCTGGCACCTCGCCAGCCTGGAAGGCGGACCGGTGCGCGTCTCGAACGGGTTCGAATTCGCGACCGATCCGCTGGAATCGCTGCTGCCGTCGGCGCAATACCTGTTCGTCTGCGGCGGGTTGCGGATCAGGGCGCCGAACGAGCGCCGCTACTTCGCGCTGCTGCGGCAGGCGGCGCGGCGCGGGGTCGTCATCGGATCGCTGTCCACCGGCACCGATCTGCTGGCGCGGGCCGGCCTGCTGGGCGGCTACCGCTGCACCATCCACTGGGAGAACCGCCCCGCCTTCGAGGAGCAGTTTCCCGACCTCACCTGCACCGGCAAGATCTACGAGGTGGACCGGGACCGCATGACCTGTTCCGGCGGCACGGCGGCGATGGACCTGATGCTCCACCTGATCGCCGACCAGCACGGCTTCGATCTGGCCCATGCCGTCGCCAACCAGTTCCACCACGAACGCATCCGCGACGAGCGGGAGGAACAGCGAGGCGGACGCGACCAGAGCTTCGCCAACCTGCCGAAATCGCTGCGCAAGGCGGAGGAGTTGATGCGCCACCATATCGAGGAGCCGCTGTCGGTCGAGCAGATCGCCGAGCGTATCAGCCTGACTTCCCGTCAGGTCGAGCGGCTTTTCCTGCGCTATCTCTCGACCACGCCGGGACGGCATTATCTGAACCTGCGGCTGGACCGGGCGCGCGAGCTGCTGCTGTATTCCGACATGCCGGTCTTCGAAGTGGCCTTCGCGACCGGCTTCGCCTCGACCTCCCATTTTGCGAGCTGGTTCCGCCGTGTCTATAACCTGCGTCCTTCCGATCTGCGGAAGCCGGCGAAGAGCATGTCGGTTTCCTGATGTACGAGGTCGCATCGCTCGCAGGTCCGGACGGCGGTCCCGCATGACACTCGGGACCGGAAAATTCCGACGACCGGATACGCCATGACCTATTCGATCTTCTCCGTGGTCACCAACGCCTTCGCCGGCCAGAAGCTTTGGCGGCCGGCTTGGCGCGATGCCACGCCGAAGCCCGCCTACGACGTCGTGATCGTCGGCGGCGGCGGGCACGGGCTGGCGACCGCCTACTATCTCGCCAAGGTCCACGGCATCCGCAACGTGGCCGTGGTCGAAAAGGGCTGGATCGGATCGGGCAATGCCGGGCGCAACACGACGATCATCCGCTCCAACTACCTGCTGCCGGGCAACATCCCCTTCTACGAATGGTCGATGAAGCTGTGGGAAGGATTGGAGCAGGAGCTGAACTACAACGCCATGGTCAGCCAGCGCAGCGTCCTGAACCTCTACCACTCCGACGCCCAGCGCGACGCCTATGCCCGGCGCGGCAATGCGATGCGGCTGCACGGCGTCGATGCCGAGCTGATCGATCGGGAACAGGTCCGTTCCATGCTGCCGTTCCTGGATTTCGACAACGCCCGGTTCCCGATCAAGGGCGGGCTGCTGCAAAAGCGCGGCGGCACTGCCCGCCACGATGCCGTGGTCTGGGGCTATGCCAGGGCAGCCGACCGCCTCGGCGTCGATATCGTGCAGAACTGCGAAGTCACCGGCTTCCTCCGGGATGGCGACCGGATCACCGGGGTCGAGACTACGCAAGGGCCTATCCGGGCCGCCAAGGTCGGAATTTCGGTCGCTGGCAGTTCCTCGCGCGTGGCGGCTCTCGCGGGGCTGCGCCTGCCGATCGAATCCCACGTGCTGCAAGCCTTCGTGTCGGAAGGCATCAAGCCGCTGATCCCCGGCGTCGTGACGTTCGGCGCCGGCCACTTCTACATCAGCCAGTCCGACAAGGGCGGGCTGGTGTTCGGCGGCGATATCGACGGTTACAACTCCTACGCCCAGCGCGGCAATCTGGCCGTGGTCGAGGATGTCTGCGAGGGCGGCATGGCCTTGATGCCGGCGATCGGCCGGATGCGCATCCTGCGGAGCTGGGGCGGCATCGTCGATATGTCGATGGACGGCAGCCCGATCATCGACCGCTCGCCGCTCGACGGGCTCTATCTCAATGCCGGCTGGTGCTATGGCGGCTTCAAGGCGACCCCCGCCGCCGGCTGGTGCTTCGCCCACACGATAGCCCGCGACGAACCGCACGAGTTCAGCGCCGCCTACCGGCTCGACCGGTTCGTCACCGGCCATCTGATCGATGAGAAAGGGGTCGGCGCCCAGCCGAATCTGCACTGACATGCGAATTCCCTGCCCGTACTGCGGCTCCCGCGATGTCCAGGAGTTCAGCTATCTGGGCGACGCCAACCTGCGCCGCCCCGATCATGAGGCTCCCGAAGCCGCCTTTCACGACTACGTCTACCTGCGCGACAACCCCGCCGGGCCGCACCGGGAGCTTTGGTACCACGGCTCCGGCTGCCGCAACTGGCTGGTCGTGACGCGAAATACCGTTACCCACGACATCGCCGGGGCACGTTTCGCGAAGGAGCCGACATGAGCGGTGAACTCGCGAACCCCGCCGGCGTACTGGCACGGCGCGGCGTCGAGCAGCGATCCGGAAAGGGCACGGCGGCGGTCAGGCGCCTCGCCACCGGCGGACTGGTCGATCGCACCCGTCCGCTCGAGTTCGAGTTCGACGGACGCCGTTACACGGGCCTTGCCGGCGACACCCTCGCCTCGGCGCTGCTGGCCAACGATGTCAGGCTGGTCGGCCGCTCCTTCAAATACCATCGGCCGCGCGGCATCTTCTCCGCAGGCTGCGATGAGCCCAATGCCCTGGTCGAGCTGCGCACCGGCGCCAGGACGGAGCCGAATACCCGCGCCACGACGGTCGAACTTTACGACCGGCTGACGGCATCCAGCCAGAACCGGTGGCCGTCGTTGGACTTCGACGTTCTCTCGGTCAACCGCTTCGCGGCGCCGCTGCTGGGTGCCGGCTTCTATTACAAGACGTTCATGTGGCCGGCGTCGTTCTGGGAGAAGGTCTACGAACCGCTGATCCGGCGCGCCGCCGGCTTGGGCCGGGCTTCCGGACAGTCCGATCCAGACGCCTATGAGAAGTCGCACGCCTTCTGCGACCTGCTGGTGATCGGAGCGGGACCGGCCGGCCTGATGGCGGCGTTGACCGCCGCCCGCGCCGGGGCACGGGTCATCCTGGCCGACGAGGGTTTCCGGATGGGCGGCAGCTTGTTGTCCGACAACCCGGTAATCGGCGACCGGCCGGGGTCCGACTGGGCGGCACAGGCAATTGCAGAGCTGAAGAGCTTCCCCGACGTGACGCTGATGGCGCGGACCACCGTGTTCGGGGTCTATGACGGCGGCACCTATGGCGCTGTCGAGCGTGTTGCCGACCACCTGCCCTCCCCGCCGCCATTCCTGCCCCGGCAAAGGCTTTGGCACATCGTAGCGAAACGCACCGTGCTGGCGGCAGGTGCGACGGAGCGCCCGATCGTGTTCGGCGGTAACGACCGTCCAGGCGTCATGCTGGCCGGAGCCGTGCGGACTTATGCCAACCGCTACGCCGTGGCGGCGGGAGCCGACGTCGCCGTATTCGCCAACAACGACAGCGCGTGGCGGGCCGCGCGTGACCTTGTCAGGGCCGGCGTCGCGGTGCGGACGATGATCGATGTCCGCGACACGGTCGATCCGGCCCTGCTCGCTCCCCTGAAGGACGCCGGCGTTCGTATCCTGCTGGGCTCCCGCGTCGTCGGGACTTCGGGCAAGCGGCTGCATGGTATCGAAGTACTGACCGGCGGTCACCGCTCCAGCATCGCCGCCGACACGCTGGCGGTCTCCGGCGGCTGGTCGCCCAACGTCAACCTAACCTGCCATCTGGGCAACCGGCCCGCCTGGAACGAGGACATCGCCGCCTTCGTCCCGGACAAGCTGCCTCCCGGCATGGCGGTCGCCGGCGCCGCGAACGGACGGTTCGGCCTTGCCGACTGCTTCGCCGGCGGCGCCTCGGCCGCCGTCGCGGCGCTGGAGGAGTTGGGCATCGCCGCCACGGCCCCTGCCCTGCTCCGGGCGGAGGACGAACCCTATCGGATCGGCGCTTTCTGGCATGTCGCCGAGTCCAGGGGACCGGCCTTCGTCGACCAGCAGAACGACGTGACGGTCAAGGATATCGGGATCGCTCACCGGGAAGGCTTCCGCGCGGTCGAGCACCTGAAGCGCTACACCACGCTCGGCATGGCGACCGACCAGGGCAAGACCTCCAACATGATCGGGCTCGCCATCATGGCGGAACTGACCGGCAAGGGCATTCCCCAGACCGGCACGACGATCTTCCGCGCACCCTACACGCCGGTCACGATCGGCGCCTTTGCCGGGCATCACCGGGGCAAGGAGTTCCGCCCCACCCGGCTGACCCCGACCCAGGGCTGGGCGGAGCGGCAGGGCGCCGTCTTTATCGAAACCGGCGCATGGCTGCGGGCGCAGTACTATCCGAAGCCGGGTGAAAGCGACTGGCAGGAAACCGTCAACCGCGAAGTCCGCACCGTACGCTCCGGCGTCGGATTCTGCGATGTCTCGACGCTCGGCAAGATCGACATCCAGGGACCCGATGCCGGTATCCTGCTTGACCGGGTCTACATCAACACGTGGTCCACCCTGGGCGTCGGCAAGGCCCGCTACGGCGTCATGCTCCGCGAGGACGGGATGGTGATGGACGACGGCACGACATCCCGGCTCGGCCCCTGCCACTTCATCATGACCACGACGACGGCCAATGCCGCCAAGGTGTACCAGCACCTGGAGTTCTGCCTTCAGGTGCTGTGGCCGGAACTCGACGTCCAGCTCGCCTCCGTCTCCGAGCAGTGGGCGCAGCTCTCGGTCGCCGGACCGAAGGCGCGCGAGACGCTGGCGCGGATCGTCGATCCGGGGTTCGACCTCTCCAACGAGGCCTTCCCCTTCATGTCGGCTGCCGGGTTGACGGTGATAGGCGGCGTGCAGGCACGCCTGTTCCGCATCTCCTTCTCAGGCGAACTGGCCTATGAGATCGCCGTGCCGGCAGGACAGGGCGAACGGCTGGCGGAAGCCCTGATGACAGCCGGGGCCGAGTTCGGTATCACTCCCTACGGGACCGAGGCGCTGGGCGTCATGCGGATCGAAAAAGGCCATGCCGCCGGTTCCGAACTGAACGGCCTGACCACAGCACAGGATTTGGGCCTTGGCAGGATGATGTCGAAGAAGAAGGACTTCATCGGCCGCATGATGAGCCAGCGCCCAGGATTGACCGACCCGAAGCGTCCGGCGCTGGTGGGATTGCGCCCGGTGGACCGGTCAGCCCGCCTGCGGGCCGGCGCCCACTTCATCCCGGTGGGAGCGGACGCGATTGCCGCCAACGATCAGGGCCACATGACCTCCACCGCCTACTCGCCCAGCCTCGGCCACTCGATCGGCCTCGGCCTCCTTTCCTGCGGGCCGAGCCGCATCGGGGAGAGGGTCCGAGCCGTCGATCCAGTGCGCGGCGCCGATACCGAAGTCGAGATCTGCAACCCAGTCTTTATCGATCCGCAGGGAGACAAGCTCCGTGTTTGACAAACTGCTGGAACCGGGCAGACATGGGTTGGTGGATGGCAGGGCGGGCGTCCTTGTCCGGCCGGTCGAGGGCTTGGCGATAGCGACCGTCACTGCGGGCGCCAAGCGTATCGCGGCTGTCGCGGACACGCTCGAAAGCCGCTTTGGGATCAAGCCGCCCGCCCGGCCTGCCTGTAGGGAAAGGGATGGTGTCAGTCTGGTCGGTACCGGACCCGGCCGCTGGCTGGTCCTGGCGAGCGGTCAGGAGAGCGCCGGCTTCGAAGCCGGCCTGTGCTGCGCCCTGGACGGTCTGGGAGCCGTCACCGACCAAAGCGACGCTCTGCTCGTGCTGGAGCTGGCTGGACCGGATGTCGGGCGGACACTGGCCAAGGGTGTGACGCTCGATCTGCATGCAAGCGTCTTTCCCACCGGCAGCGCCGCCGTAACAGTCGTCAACCATATCGGCGTGACCCTGTGGCAGACCGATGATGCGCCGACCTACCGTCTCGCGGTGCCCCGCAGCTATGCGGGTAGCTTCATGGACTGGCTGGCCGGCAGCGCTGCCGAGTTCGGCTTGGAAACCCTGTCGTAGCATTTCGGGTTGGCGGGCGGCGCGGCCTTGGACTGGAAGTCTATTGTCCTTTGCGACATCGGCGGTCATGGAATCGATCATGAAGTCATGGAAAATCCACTCTTCTGAGAAAATCGAATCCGGCTCCGCTTATGAGCGCGATTCCTGCCGGATCGGGCTCATCGCGGTTCATGGCATTTGCGATCAGGGGCGGTTCCATTTTCTCGACGCGCTCGTCCGGGATCTGCAATGCGGATTCAAGGCGGCTAGGAAAGACGCGGTTGTATCCGTGGTGCTACATACCCCCTAGGCGTCATTGGTTTATTTGGGCCAGCATGCGCGGTTCGCGATCCGCGCTCGGATGTTGCGCACCACGGCGCCGATGATCGTGTCCCTAGACGTGGTGTAAAAGCGCGGTCAGTTCTGCGGCTCTCTGTTCTTCGTCTGGCCGGTCAGTTCATGTGCCCGTCATAGGCAACATGAGCCCCCCATCATCGCCGAGTGGAGCGATAGTTTAGCTGCGCTGGCCCTGGCGGGCTCCAGGGTCATGTATCGGGCGCGCTGAACGGCCCATTCATCGTTTTGTTCAAGCAGGATGGCGCCGACCAGACGGGTGATGGCCGCTTCGTTCGGGAAGATGCCGACGACCTCTGTGCGGCGCTTGATCTCGCCGTTGAGCCTCTCGATTGGGCCCATTGGGGGCTCTGCCCCCGGACCCCTGTGGGCCTGTCGAGTGGATTTTGACCCTGTGCTCCTTGGGGAACGTCATATAGGCGAGCACGTCCTGCTCTGCCTCATCCAGTAGAGCGGACAGCTTGGGCAGCTTCGGGCGGATCTGGTCAGCCACCTGGCGCCATTGAGCTCGGGCAGCGGCTTCATCGTCCTGGGCGAAGGCGGTGCCGATGAAGGCGGCAACGACGCGGCGTCCACTCTTGCCGGCATGGGCCATGATATTGCGCATGAAGTGGACCCGGCAGCGTTGCCACGTGGCCTGGAAGACCTTGGATACGGCTGCCTTAATGCCCTCATGGGCATCCGAGATCACCAGTTTGACGCCGGCAAGCCCGCGCCGCTTGAGCTTGCGCAGGAACTCGAGCCAGAAGGTTTCCGCTTCCGAGCAACCGATGTCCATGCCCAGCACTTCGCGTCGGCCATCGGTGTTCACAGCCACGGCGATCGTCACGGCGACCGAGACGATCCGGCCATTCTGACGGACCTTGATGTAGGTGGCGTCGATCCAGAGGTAGGGCCAGTCACCTTCGATAGGCCGGGTCAGGAAGGTGTTCACCCGCTCGTCGATCTCCTCGCACAGCCGGCTGACCTGGCTTTTGGAGACGCCAGACATACCCATC
>DASQKT010000180.1:0-3299 GCA_035630415.1 Skermanella sp. | reverse complement strand
CCGGCCTACCTGACGCTGGGCGGAGGTCCGCGCGCCGCCACCGTCCTGACCATCCACAACATCGCCTATCAGGGCCTCTTCCCCGCCAGCCTGCTGGGGCCGCTCCAGCTCCCCCCGTCCAGCTTCTCGGTGGACGGGCTGGAGTATTACAACCAGATCGGCTTCCTGAAGGCCGGCCTGTTCTATTCCGACCGGATTACCACCGTCAGCCCGACCTATGCGGAGGAAATCCAGTCGCCCGACGGCGGCTGGGGGCTGCACGGCCTGCTGGCGTCGCGCGCCGGCGATCTCTGGGGCATCCTCAACGGGGTGGACTACGATGTCTGGTCACCGGACACCGATCCCCACATCGTCCAGCGCTACGACGCCGACCATCTCGATGACAAGGCTGCCAACAAATCGGCCTTGCAGGCGGAATTCCGCCTGGACGTGCGGGCCGACGCGCCGCTGTTCGGCGTGGTCAGCCGGCTTACTCCCATGAAGGGTTTCGACCTGCTGCTCTCCGCTATCCCATCCCTGGTCGAGCAGGGCGCCCAGTTCGCCCTGCTCGGCAGCGGCGAGGCTTGGCTGGAAGACGGTTTCCGGTCCTTGCAGGAGCGGTTCCCCGGACAGGTCGGCGTCTTCCTCGGCTACGACGAGCCGCTGTCGCACCGCGTCCAGGCCGGAAGCGACGTCATCCTGCTGCCGTCGCGCTCCGAGCCCTGCGGCCTGATCCAGCTCTACGGCCTGCGCTACGGCACATTGCCGCTGGTGCGCCGGGCGGGCGGGCTGGCCGATACCGTCACCGACGCCCAGGACTGGGCGATCGACAGGGGGGAAGCGACCGGCTTCGTCTTCGACAACGCCTCGGTGGACGAGCTGCTGTGGGCCTGCCGCCGGGCGCTGGCGCTATGGCGGGAACCCGAGCGCTGGCGCTCGGTCCAGCGCACCGCGATGGCGAAGGACTTCTCCTGGACGGCGTCGGCCCGGCGGTACCTGGACATGTACCGCTCCGTTTATGCGGATGATTGAGGGGTGGGTTGAATATAATCCGGTTCCCTCAGCCGGGGCATCCGTGTAATTCATAGGGCTTGCGTTGGAAAACGAGAACACCTCAATATTTTGAGCCAAGCCCTATCCATAAAGAGCCGCGACGCGGCGCTGGAAACCCTGCGCCGGGTTTACGGCTACGATGCGTTCCGGGGGCAGCAGGCCGGCATCATCGACCATGTGATCGCCGGCGGCGATGCGATGGTGCTAATGCCGACCGGCGGCGGCAAGTCGCTGTGCTTCCAGATCCCGGCGCTGGTGCGACCCGGTGTCGCGGTCGTCGTCTCGCCGCTGATCGCACTGATGCGCGATCAGGTCGATGCCCTGCGTCAGGTCGGCGTCAATGCCGCCTACCTCAACTCCTCGCTGGACTGGCGCGACGCGGTCGATATCGAACGGCAGGTCGAGCGCGGCGAACTCGACCTGATCTATGTGGCGCCCGAGCGGCTGGTGACCCCGCGTTTCCTGGACCTGCTGGACCGCAGCAAGGTCTGCCTGTTCGCCCTGGACGAAGCGCACTGCGTCTCGCAGTGGGGCCACGATTTCCGGCCGGAATACCTCCAGCTCTCGATCCTGCACGAGCGCTTTCCCACCGTCCCCCGTATTGCGCTGACCGCGACGGCGGACGCCCAGACCCGCGCCGATATCCAGGCCCGGCTGAACCTGGGCGACGCCAAGGTCTTCATCGACAGCTTCGACCGGCCCAACATCACCTACCGCGTGCTGCCCAAGCAGGAAGCGAAGCGTCAGCTCTGGGCCTTCATCAAGACCTGCCACGCCGAGGATGCCGGCATCGTCTATTGCCTCAGCCGCGCTAAGGTCGATGAGACGGCGGCATGGCTGGCGGCCCAGGGCCGCGATGTGGTGCCCTACCACGCCGGACTGGACGCCCGCACGCGCGAGGCCAACCAGGATCGCTTCATCAAGGGCGAAGGCGTCATCGTGGTCGCCACCGTCGCCTTCGGCATGGGCATCGACAAGCCGAACGTGCGCTTCGTCGCCCACCTCGATCTGCCGAAGAGCATGGAAGCCTACTACCAGGAGACGGGACGCGCCGGCCGCGACGGCCTGCCGGCCGACGCCTGGATGGCCTACGGCCTGTCCGACGTGGTGGCGATGCGCCAGATGCTGGAATCCAGCGAGGCGCCGCCCGAGATCAAGCGGATCGAAAAGCACAAGCTGGAAGCCCTGATCGGCTTCTGCGAGACCGCCGCCTGCCGCCGTCAGGTCCTGCTGAACTACTTCGGCGAGGTGCTCCCCCAGCCGTGCGGCAACTGCGACACCTGCCTGGAGCCGGTCGAGACCTTCGACGGCAGCATCGCGGCGCAGAAGGCGCTGGCCGCCGTCTACCGCACCGGCCAGATGTTCGGCACCGGCCACCTGATCGACGTGCTGCGCGGCACGATGACCGAAAAGGTCGAGAAGTTCCGCCACGACCAGATCAAGACCTTCGGCGTCGGCGCCGACATGAGCAAGCAGGAATGGGGTTCCGTCTACCGCCAGCTCGTCGCCGCCGGCTACCTGAAGGTCGATCATGAAGGCTTCGGAGCACTCCACCTGACGGCGGCGGGCGGCCCGGTGCTGAAGGGCCAGCAGAGCGTGCGCCTGCGCCGCGACAATCAGGCAGCGGTCAAGAAGTCGCTCCGCGCCCAGCGCGGCAGCCGGAGCGGCAGCAGTGCTCCCGCCGTGCTCAGCCAAGCCGACGACGATCTCTGGCACAAGCTGAAGGCGTGCCGGCTGGAACTGGCCCGCACCCAGGGCGTCCCGCCCTACGTCATCTTCCACGACAGCACCCTGCTGGAAATGGTCCGCCAGAAGCCGCGCGATCCCTACCGCATGGGCCAGTTGCCCGGCGTCGGCGCCAGCAAGCTCGACCGCTACGGCGACGCCTTCCTGGCGGTGATCCGCCAGACGGTTTGAGCCCGCTCCAGGCCTCTCGCCGTGCCCGGAAAGGATCATCTTGAAACCATCCGCGGAAATAAATGTTTGCTGATGAGCCATTGTTAATTCAAAGCTCATTCAGGCAGGTTGATGCTCATGCATCATTTATCAGCTCCATCAACCCTTACGATCGAATACCACTACGGGATCGTCGCGATCTCGATCGCGATTGCCATCATCGGTTCCTTCGTCGCCTACGATATCTGCCTGCGGGCGCGCAGTTCGGCGGGCGCGATGCGGTCGGTGTGGCTGGCGGGCGCCGCCGTGGCGGCCGGCGGAAGCATCTGGTCGATGCATTTCATCGGCATGCTCGCGGTCCGGATGCCGAT
>DASQKT010000179.1:0-3893 GCA_035630415.1 Skermanella sp. | reverse complement strand
TAGACGCTCTGGCTTTCCAGTTGGTCGAGATCGGTCATTTCAGAAATTCCACCGTATCAAATAGGTGACGAGTTGCGTGACGCGGCGGACATGTGGATGCCGCACTCGGTCTTGTTGAGCCCGGCCCAACGGCCGGACCGGGGGTCCTGTCCGGGTGCGACCCGGTCGGTGCAGGGCATGCACCCGATCGACAGGAAGCCGTCGGCTTCCAGCGGATGGCGCGGCAGCCCGCGCTTTTCGAACTCCGCCTCGATCCGGTCGCGCGACCAGGACGCCAGCGGGTTGACCTTGATCTTGCCGTCCACGTCCAGTTCGATACCGGACAGGGCGGCACGGGTGGAGGCCTGGAAGCGCTTGCGCCCCGTGATCCAGGCGTCGAAGCCCTTGAGCGCCCGTTCCAGGGGAACGGTCTTGCGGACATGACAGCAGGCATCCGGCCTGGACTGCCACAGCAGTCCTTCCGGGTCGGCGGTCTTCAGCTCGACCGGGTCGGGTTCGACCGTGCGGACATCGGTCAGCCCAAGCTGCTTGATCAGCGTGTCGCGGTAGCGAAACGTTTCCCCGAACAGCTTGCCGGTATCCAGGAAGATAACCGGAATACCGGGATCGATCTCCGCCGCGAGGGCGAGGAGAACGGCAGCCTCGGTGCCGAACGAAGAAACCAGCGCGATTTTCCTGTGAAACTCCAGCTCCATCATGGGGCGCAGGAGATCGCTGCCAGAAAGCCCGTCGTAGCGGGCCTGAAGGGCCGAAAAGTCCGTTGCCTGCTGAGTTTCCGCCAGTTCGATCATGGCTCGGTCAGATCCAAAAACAGTTGCGATTCTGCTCATCTCGCAATTGCAATCTAGCGATCCACCCGTGATTATGCAATGCGTTTAACATGCGACACTGAGTCATTGCTGGTTTTCACACACAACAACTGTGTTGAATTTCCCGACCCCGCTCACCTTATAACGCGGAATAGCAGAACGATCTGTCCATCTCAGTGAATAAGTAGCTTTGCCATGTCAGAGAACCCAAGCCTTTCCCCGCCAACTGCCAAGGCCCCCAAGCCGTCTCAGGTCGAGGGCGTCAAGCAGGCGAGCGCGCTGCTTCGCGGCAGCATCAGTGAGACCCTGAACAGCAACTCCGTAAAGTTCAGTGAAGACGAGTACAATCTTCTCAAGTTCCACGGGACCTATCAGGGATACGACCGGGACTCCGCGACCGAGCTGAAGCAGCAGAAAGCGGAAAAGAAGTGGGAATTCATGGTCCGCGCCCGAATTCCGGCGGGACGCCTGACAGCCCGGCAATATCTCGATCTGGATGACCTTGCCGGACGCCGAGCCAACAATACGCTGCGCATCACGACCCGGCAGGCGATCCAGTTCCATGGCGTCATCAAGGACGACCTGAAAGCCGCGATCGCCGAGATCAACCGGACCATGATCACGACGCTGGGCGCCTGCGGCGACGTGGTCCGCAACGTCACCGCCCAGCCCGCCCCCGTGCGCAGCCCGGTCAACGAGCGGCTGGCGGATGATGCCAAGCGCATATCGGACCATCTCCTGCCGCATACCCGCGCCTACCACGAGATCTGGCTCGACGGGGAGAAGCTGGAGAATGGCGAACCCGAAGCCGAACCGATCTACGGTTCCACTTACCTGCCGCGTAAATTCAAGATCGGTCTGGCGACGCCGGATGACAACTCGGTCGATGTCCTGACCAACGACCTCGGCATCGTGGCGCTGTTCGACGGCGACCGGCTGACCGGCTACAACTTCGCGGTCGGCGGCGGCCTTGGCATGACGCACAACAAGCCAGCGACATATCCCCGGCTGGCGAGCTTCATCGCCTTCGTCGAGCCGGAAGACCTGATCCCGGCAATCGAAGCCGTGGTGGCCGTCCAGCGCGACTACGGCGACCGGACCAACCGCCGCCACGCCCGCCTGAAATACACGATCGACGAGCGCGGCCTCGACTGGTTCAAGGGCGAGGTGGAGCGGGAGTTGGGCCGTTCCCTGGAGGAACCGCGCCCGATGCCGCCGTTCAAGGTGGTCGACCACCTGGGCTGGCACCCGCAGGGTGACGGCCGTTGGTATCTGGGCCTGCCCATCCCCAGCGGGCGTATCCAGGATACCGAAACGGTCACGCTGCGGACGGGTCTGCGCGAGGTCGTCAGCCAGTTCGAGCCGGCGCTGATCCTGATGCCGACCCAGGACCTGATCCTTGCGGACATCGTGGACGGCGACCGCGAGGCGATCGAGGCGACGCTGCGCGGCCACGGCGTCAAGTTCGCCGAGGACCTGCTGCCGGTCCACCGCTGGTCGATGGCCTGCCCGGCGCTGCCGACCTGCGGTCTGGCGCTGACGGAGGCGGAACGTATCCGCACCCCCATGATCGACGGCATCGCCGAGGTCATGGCACGTTACGGTCTGGCGCAGGAACGCCTGAGCATCCGCATCACCGGCTGCCCGAACGGCTGTGCCCGGCCCTATGCCGGGGATATCGGACTGGTCGGGCGCATGCCGGGATACTTCGCGCTCTATGCCGGCGGGGATTTCGAAGGGACGCGGTTGAACTGGAAGCTGCTCGACCGTGTTCCCGAAAACGATATCGCGGAAACGCTGGCTCCGCTGTTCGCGGAGTTCGCCAAGACCCGGAATACCGGGGAAGGATTCGGCGATTTCCTGTATCGTCTGGGGCTGGAACGGGTGACGGCGCTGGTGTCCAGGGATATGTCCGGGGATGCCGGCGGCAAGGCTCCGGCGAAGGCTGACCGCAAGCTGGTGGAGGCTGTCTGACGTGTTTCCCATCGTCCTCGATCTGGAGATCGTTCCGGTGGCGCTGGTCGGCTCGGGTCCGCTGGCGTCGAAACGGCTGACTCAGTTCATCCAGGCGGGGGCGAAGCGGCTGACCGTCTTTTCGGAAAGCGACGACACCGTGCTGGCGGCACTGGCGGGCGAGCGGCTGATCCGCCGCCTGCCGACCGACGAGGATCTGGCGGCGTTCCAGGTCATCTACATCGTCGATCTGGAGCCGGGCGTCGCTTCCGAGATGGCCAAGCGCTGCCGGGCGCTGGGACGGCTGGTCAATGTCGAGGACGTCAAGCCACTCTGCGACTTCCACACGCCGTCGCAGGTCCGGCGCGGAGACCTGCTGCTGTCGATCTCGACCGGCGGCCGCAGCCCCGGCCTTGCCCAGCGGCTCCGCCGCTATCTGGAAGACCTGTTCCAACCGGACTGGGAAGACCACCTGGACGAGCTGTCGCGGGCGCGCGACGGCTGGCGGGCCGAGGGCGCCGACATGGAAACGGTCGTCCGCCGCACGGTCGAGATGATCGAGGAGCGCGGCTGGCTGCGCTGATATACCGTTCGGCGTAGTACTTACACTATTTATATACATCTAAGCTGTAGGCAAGGGTCCGGTGCATCCGCTCAGTAGAGCGGACGCGTCGGGCCGGCCCGATCCCGTGTCGGCCGATATCCATTCAGGCAGGACATATGGGTATGGGCAGAAGTCTTCGCGCGGCGCTCGCCGTGGGATTGTTCGCCGTCACCGGCACGGCGTTCGCGGCTCCCCCCGACGGGGCGGATGTCCAGAAACGGTTCATCGACGCGATTTCCGACGCGGCGGTGCCGACTCCGGCCAAGATCGACAATCACCTGATCCCGATCCGGCGCGACAATACGGGGCTGCGCTGGGAAAACGACGGCGCCGACGCGCGGGTCAAGGTCGTGTCCTGGATGTCGGAAGACACGTTTCAGCGCTACTACTCGCAGCCGGCCGAGTTGCCGACGGACAAATCGGCCCCGCCGAGCTGGAGCACGGTGATGTGGGTGACGGCGGTCCCGCAGGTGCAGGACTTCTGCCGCGCGCTGGGGACCCGCGACAATGCCGCGATCACCAGCCGG
>DASQKT010000178.1:0-7339 GCA_035630415.1 Skermanella sp. | reverse complement strand
ACGCCTCGCCCCGACCTTCACCGCCAGCCGCGCCGCGATGAAATTGCCGAGCGCGTAGCCAACCGAAACCAGGATGAACAGCGTGCCGTATTCACTCGCCGGCCGCTTCAGCAACTCGATCATGATGTAGGGCGCTCCCGCCAGGAACGCGAAGAACACCGCCGTCGTGAAGGCGGTGTTGAGCGCGTAGCCCAGGAAGACGCGGGATCGCAGCAGCTCGCCGTAGCCCGCCGCCATGCCGCGCAGGCCCGGCAGCGGCTGGCGCTGAAAATTGGTTTCCCGCGCCGAGGCGAGGCACCAGACCCAGACCACGGCGCCGAACGCCAGCACGAACAGGAAGCTGGCCTGCCAGCCGAACCAGACGTCCAGGAAGCCGCCGATGGCGGGCGCCAAAGCCGGAGCGACCGCCATCGCCATGGTGATGTAGGCGAGAGTGCTGGCCGCCTTGTCGCGTTCGTAGACGTCGCGGACGATGGCGCGGCCCAGCACCATGCCGGCGCAGCCGCCGAGCGCCTGGACGACGCGGCCGCCGATCAGCAAGCCGATGGAAGGCGCCAGGGCAGCCAGCAGGCTGCCGAAGACGAACACGCCAAGGCCTGCCAGCAGCACCGGTCGCCTACCGAACCGGTCGGACAGCGGACCGTAGATCAGCTGGCCGAAGGCGATGCCGACCAGATACAGCGTCAGCGCAAGCTGCGCCGTGCCGTAGTCGGTGTGGAAGACCCTGACCAGACCCGGAAGCGACGGCAGGAAGATGTTCAGCGCCAAAGGCCCGATAGCAGTGATCGCGATCAGGATGGCGATGGGGGGCGGCCGTACGGCGGCGGGAGACATGGAACGATCACCGGAGCGGCAGCGGAAACCACCAAGGGTAAACCCATGTCCCTGTCAGCCAACGCCCTACATCGGCATGGCTGGGTTGCGTCAGGGTTTCTTCGGCAGCGGGAACACGTCGGCCGCCACCCCGGCGCCATCGGGAGCGAGCCGGTCGGGCGCCGGGTTGTCGTAGACGACCAGGACGGCGGCCGGCTCGCCCGGCCGGTCGAACAGGGTGGCGCCCTCCGCATGGTCGATGCCGGCGCCGTAGGGGATATCCATCACCCGCTCCAGCCGGTCGCGCGGGATGACGGTTTCCTCCCGCTGGTTCCAGGCGCCGCGCCAGCGGTACAGAACGACCGGGCCGTCCAGGTCCATGGTCGGCCCGGCGAGGATCAGCAGGTCGTCGCCTTCCAGCGACATCTCCCGGATGCCCAGCCCGTCGAGGTCGAGGAAATGCTTGCGGTAGCGCTCGCCGTCCGGTCCGATCCGGCGCAGCTTCAGTCCGGTGGACTTGGCATTCCGCCCCTTCTCGGTGACCTCCAGTTCCAGGATCACCGCCCAGCCGCGCAGCACCGGCCCGCGCATGCCCAGGAACACCCGCTCTCCGCGCGCCGAGATGCCTTCGATGTCGAAGCCGTTGTCCTTGGACGGGATCGCCATGAAGCGGCTGAGGTGCTCGTCCTTGGCCAGCGCCTTCGACAGCGCGTTGGCCCCGCCCGCTTCCATCTTCAGCCGGCCGGCGGTCAACGCTTTGCCAGCGCCCTTCTCCTTGGCCGGCGCCGTCCGGCACAGGGTGTAGATGCCGTCCTCACCGTCCCGGACCAGCGGGACGCGTCCCAACAGATAGCGGTTCGGCTCGCACTCGATCCTGGTCAGCCGCTCCAGCGCCTCCTCGATCCCATGCTTGTCCGGATCGGGTTTCTTGCGCTTCAGACTGTGCGACCCGCAGATCCAGAGAAAATCGCCATCGACGGACAACCCTTCGATATCCACCTCCCCCTCGACCGGCAGGTCGAAGAAGTCGGTCAGCCGGTACGGTGTGTGGTTGCCGAAGGTCCGCCAGTCCTCCGTCGTCAGCCGCTCGATCGTGTCGGTCTCATCCGACGCCACCCACAGGCAGCGCCCCGACTGCTTGATGACCGACAGGTTGTTGCGCAGCGGCTCCGTGACCTGCTCGCCCAAGGCGTCATGATGCCGGAAGTCCAGCATGACCCGCTGCGGCTCGTGCGGCGTCTCGAGGTTCGTCTTCTTTATCCTGGCAGCCATAAAGGCCCTCCCCGGCGCTTCTGTTCTGCCGTCAGAGTGCGGGGAGATTGTTTGCGGGTGCAAGGGCGCAAAGCGCACGCCTGCTAACGAAACCGGTGGGAGCGTCCTGGATTGCGGAACTTGTAAGGAACCCAGATTCCGCGCCGCATATAGGCTTCAAAGAAAAACAGCATCGCAGACAGGTCGCGCTCGATGTCTGGATGCAGATCGCCGACGAATGGCTCCGGCCAATTCGCGCGACCGTAGAATGTCATGAGAAAGCGTCGGTTGATCTGCGGGTCTATGTTGAGAAAGCTGCCAAATCCAAAACGCGCAAACGCCGAAGTGGCGGCGAAGGTGACATTAACGTAATCGACATGGCTTGCACTGGCATATCGACATGTCAGTGGCCGCGCTGACATAATTCCATACACATGAGCGGTCGTCGCAAGAACAACTAAGCCGAGGGATCGGGTATTGGGATTGTTCCGCAGGCGACTGAAGATCCGGTTGGCGGTTTCTACCGCTGCTGCGGCTTGAAACAAATCGAAGTCCAAATCGCTCGCATCCACGGCTTGAACACTGATCTGAATGTTTCGAAATTGTGCCTCGAAGACATTCTTAAGCCACTGTGCACCACTCGTCGCGTGGTCCATCAAATCCATGATTGAAGCGATTCAGGTGTTCAGCAAAGACTCACATCAAATATTATTAATGAGGATAACTCAACATTTCTTCTACTTTCGCCCTTACTTCCTTATGATGCTTGCGCATATAGGCAAGTCCCGCTTCGTGGTCGTTGAACAGCGCGATGTCTCGCGCCTCCTGAATGCGCCCGCCGAAGATAAGGGCCGCTATGTTCCATCCGACCTGAACAACGGGCTTGAACGCCCTGCGTACGCGCCCGTCCCTACGTGAAACCGATCCGGAACAATCAGCTTCGTTCTCATGCGGTTCATGGGGATGGGCGGTCACTGATATGTTTCCTTGCCGGAGGGGGCGGCACCTGGCTACTCCCAATTTGGGTACATTAATCCAGAACGGCATGACTGCCAATCTGAATAACAGATTTCTCCGTACCCGCCTTCACTTCCAGATCGGCTTGCCGTGCAGCGGGATGCCGTAGCTGTCCCACTTGCGCGTGACCTCCTTCACGACCTCCTCGTCCATCCGCAACTGCTGGCCCCATTCGCGCTTGGTTTCCGGCGGCCATTTGTTGGTCGCGTCCAAACCGACCTTGCCGCCAAGGCCGCTTTCCGGGCTGGCGAAGTCCAGGTAGTCGATCGGGGTGCCCTCGACCACGGTGATGTCGCGGGCCGGGTCCATGCGGGTGGAGACGGCCCACATCACGTCCTTCCAGTCGCGTGCGTTGATGTCGTCGTCCACGATGATCACCCACTTGGTGTACATGAACTGTCGCAGGTAGCTCCAAACCCCCAGCATCACGCGCTTGGCGTGGCCGGGATAGGCCTTCTTCATCGATACCACGGCGATCCTGTACGAGCAGCCCTCCGGCGGCAGCCAGAAGTCCACGATCTCGGGGAACTGCTGGATCAGCAGCGGGATGAAGACCTCGTTCAGCGCCTCGCCCAGCACGCTCGGCTCGTCCGGCGGCCTGCCGGTGAAGGTGGAGAGATAGATCGGGTTCCGCCGCATCGTGATCGCGGTGACGTGGAAGACCGGGAACGGCTCGACCGCATTGTAGTAGCCGGTGTGGTCGCCGTACGGCCCCTCGTCGCCGTATTCGTCCAGGCTTACCAGTCCCTCGATGACGATCTCGGCCTGCGCCGGCACCTTGAGCGGGATCGTCTTGCAGTCGACCAGCTCGACCTTGCGTCCGCGCAGCAGCCCGGCGAACTGGTATTCCGACAAAGTATCCGGCACGGGAGTGACGGCGGCCAGGATCGTCCCCGGATCGGCCCCCAGCACGGCGGCGGCCGGCAGAGGTTCCCGCTTGCCCGCCGCCGCCCAGCGGCGATGGTGCTGGGCGCCGCCCCGGTGCTTCAGCCAGCGCATCAGCGTCGTGTTCCGCCCCGTCACCTGCATGCGGTAGATGCCGAGGTTGTAGTCGTCTTCCCGCTTCTTGCCCGGCCCCTTGGTGACCACCAGCGGCCATGTGATCAGCGGGGCCGGCTCGCCCGGCCAGCAGCCCTGGATCGGCAGCCGGCCAAGGTCGATGTCGTCGCCCTTCAGCACGACCTCCTGGCAGGGCGCCGACGACACCGTCTTCGGCTTCATCGACAGGACGGTCTTGACCAGCGGGATCATCTCCATCGCCTCACGGAAGCCGCCCGGCGGCTCCGGCTGGCGCAGGAACGCCAGCGTCTCTCCCACGCCGCGCAACTCGTGCGGTTCGCGGTCCATGCCCCAAGCGACCCGCTCGACCGTGCCGAACAGGTTGATCAGCACCGGCATCTCGTAGCGCGATCCGTCGGGCCTCACGACATTCTCGAACAGCACCGCAGGTCCCTGCTGCGCCAGCAGCCGAGTGTGGATCTCGGTCATTTCCAGTGCCGGCGAGACCGGAGTCTTGACACGGACCAGCCGGCCCGAGCGTTCCAGCCGGTCCATGAAATCGCGCAGGGAAGAATAGGGCATGGGAAGAGCATCTCTGAATGTCGGGAACGTCGGGGCCTTGAGCCGCTTAACATCGGCGAACACAAGGCCACGTCAAGCGGATAGAGCACCCGGCTTGACGAAGACAGCCGGCGGCGGCACGGTTCCGCCATGACGACACTGGCCTTGAAGACGCTGATAGCACTCGCCACCGGATACCCCTATGAGTTTCCGGCCTGCTCCTACCTGTTCGCCGACCATGCCCGCCACCCGCTCCCCGCTGGCATTCTCGGCGAGTTGACCGGCCGAATCCCCGTCATCGCCTGCGGCTCCAACCGGGCGCCGGAACAACTCGCCCGCAAGTTCCAGGACTGGCCGCTGCCGCTCCGCATCCCCGTCCTGTGCGCGAAGCTGGCCGGTTTCGACGTGGTCTACTCGGCCCACTTCACCCGCTACGGCGCCGTGCCCGCGACCCTGCACCCCTGCCCCGGCGCCACTGTGGACGTCGCCGTCCAGTGGCTCACCCCGGCAGAGCTTGAGCGGATGGACGCGACCGAGGGCATCGGCATCAACTACGACCGCCGCCACCTGACCGGCATCGACCTGCAAATCGAAGGCTTCAGCACGGTCCACGCCGCCGAAACCTACCTGAGCCGCCGAGGCCCCCTGATCGATCGGGACACTCCCATCGCCCTCGAAGCCATCCCCTGCGCCGGCCGCGCCTGGCCGGCCTTGAACCAGCACGGCGTCCTCGACCTTGCCCGCCGGCGGCTGGCCCCGGACACCACGTTGGACAGCTTCATCCACGCCATCGTCACCGACGCGGACTACCGCCTCCGCCTCACCGAACTTCTAGCAAAAGCCGCCTAATCGCCCAGCAGCCGCCAGACCACCGTGTCCCGGACCTCCCGGTCCTCCAAGTCGAGCGAGGTCGGCACCGCGAACTTCGCCAACGCCTCGATACCGGTCTTCGGCACATAGGCGCGTCCAGGATCGCCGATGATTACCAGCACCCCGTTCCGCGCAAGCCCGCGCAGCCAGCCGATCACCCGCTCTGCCATCGGCTTCTCGTAACAGACGTCTCCGGCCAGCACCACGTCGATATCGGGAAGCGGCAGGCCGACGATGTCGTCGCAGACCGTCCGCACCGCAACGCCGTTGGCCTCGGCGTTCAGGCCGATCACGACAGCCGCGAAATCGTCGATCTCGACCGCCACGACCTCCGCCGCTCCGGCCTTCGCCGCCGCTATCGCGATCATGCCGCTGCCCGCCGCGAAGTCCAGCACCCGCTTGCCTGCCACCAGTTCCGGCACATCCAGCACATGGCGAGCCACCGCCCGGCCACCCGGCCACGCGAAGGCCCAGTAGGGCGGCGGCAGGTTGACGGCGGCCAGCGTCGATTCGGTCGCTTCCCACAGCGGCGTCACCTCCGTCGCCAGATGCAGCCGGATTTCCGGCAGAATCGGCGGCGCCGTCAACTCGGTGTTCGCCAGGATGAAGGCGCGGCGGTCGAAGATCGGGGCGGCGGCGGGTTCGATGATCAGGCTTGTCATACCCGCCACAGGCTCACACGGCGCTCCCCGCACGCAAGCAGATTCCATCAGCCGCTACAGCACATGCCCCGCGACGATTGCGCCCAGCACCAGCCAGCCGAACCAGCGGTTCGACTTGAACTTGACCAGACAGTCCGCCGGATCGTCCGGCCGCCACGTTCCGACCTGCCATGCAAGCTGGATCAGCGCCGCCGTCATGACCATCTGGAACCAGATGCCCAGGCCCGCCAGCAGCCCCGCCGCCAGCAGCCCGCCATAGGTCAGCGTATAGAAGCCGTAGATCCAGATCTTGGACGCGTCGCCCAGCCGGAGCGCCGTCGACTTGACGCCGATGCGGGCGTCGTCCTCCTTGTCCTGATGGGCGTAGATCGTGTCGTAGCCCAGCGTCCAGACGATCCCCGCCGCGTAGAGCACCAGCGCCGGCAGGTCCAGGCCGCCCGTCACCGCCGACCAGCCGACCAATGCGCCCCAGTTGAACGTCAGACCGAGGAACGCCTGCGGCCACCACGTGATCCGCTTCATCGTCGGGTAGGTGAAGACCAGCGCCAGCGACGCCGCCCCCAGCAGGATGGTGAAGCCGTTGAACTGGACCAGCACCAGCAGCCCGACCAGAAGCTGGAACACCAGGAACGCCAGCGCCTGCTTGACCGACACCTGCCCGCTCGGGATCGGCCGGCTTCGCGTCCGCTCGACCATGCCGTCGATATCGCGGTCCAGGATGTCGTTGACGGTGCAGCCGGCCCCCCGCATTACCACGGCGCCGATGCCGAACAGCGCCATCATCCACGGGTCGGGCCAGCCCTGAGTCGCCAGTGCCTGCGACCACCAGCACGGGAACAGCAGCAGCCACGTCCCGATCGGCCGGTCCAGCCGGGCCAGCTTCAGATAGGGACGAATCGGCGCCGGAGCGAAGCGGTCGATCCAGCCGTCGGGCCGGATATCGGTATGGGCTTGCCGGCCGGGCCGGGCTGGTTGCTCCAGGGAGGTCATCTGCTGCATCGCTTGATCTGAGACACCGGAGAATCGGACGAAGGCGTCCCCACTCTAGCCGAGACCGCCCGGCCATGGCACGCGCTGATGCGCCGGCACCCGCCGGAGCGCGGCAGCGGGATCACCACATGCGGCATGGAGGCTCAAACGTCATAGATCGATAGAAACAGTGTCGG
>DASQKT010000177.1:0-7195 GCA_035630415.1 Skermanella sp. | reverse complement strand
AAGGCGGAGGCAGGAGGAACAGGCAAGTCGCGCAAGGCTGGCCCGAAGGCGGGACAGGGGGTTCTTTTCTAATCCGGCCAGCGCCGGTGCAGCCATAGCCACTGCTCCGGCCTCGCCCGTATCCACTTTTCCACCTGCAAGTTGACTTCGGCCATCATCTGGCGGACTTCCAGGTCGCGGTTGCCAAGCTGCGGCAGCTCGGCGGGCTGCATGACCGTCAGGCGGAAATGGGCACCGCCCAGACGCTCGGCGAAGACGGGGATGACCGCGCATTTGTAGCGGTGGGCAAGCTGGCCGATCGCCGGCGCCGTCATTGCCTCCCGCCCGAAGAACGGCACTGGGATGCCATCGTTCATCTTCTGGTCGATCAGCATGCAGACGATACCGTTCTCGCGCAGGGTGGCAACGACTTCCCGAGCGCCATCCCGCCCCTTCGGAACCAGACGGCTGCCGATGACCGAGCGGGCACGGTCGATCAGCCAGCTCACAGCCGGGTTGTTGGGCCGGCGATAGACTGCCGTGACCGGCAGACCAAAGCGGGAAGCGCCCAACAGCGCGACTTCCCAATTGCCGGTATGGGCGGAATAGAACAGCGCCGGCTTCTTGGAGGCGGCGATTTCCTGGACGATTTCCGCGCCGACCACTTCCGTCCGTTTCCAGATCTCGTCCAGGTGCGGATATTCCGCCATGACGCGGCCCAGATTGTCCCACATGCCGATCAGGATCTCGTTCCTGCGCGCCTCGGAGAGTTCCGGCATGGCGCGATCCAGGTTGCGCCGGGCCTTGCGCGACGTGCGCAAGCGCGGACCGATGGTCCGACCGATCCAACCGCCAAAGGCGGAGGCCGTATCCAGCGGGAGGACCATGAAGATGCCGTAGATCAGGTAAAGGAATGCCGCTTCCAGCGGATAGCCGATGTAACGGCGTCGCCGCCGGGCGGCCTCGGTCTTCTTAGACATTCTTGTCGGGGTCTGTACTTATCGGTGATCTGCTTTATCGGATATTGGGCGGGCTCGACGTAATGAAAAGGGTATGCGGAGCAGGTAGTGGCCCGTAAAACAGCCCGCCGTGAAGATCGGGCACCAATCCTGACCAGATTAATCCGGCCAGCGGCGGTGCAGCCACAGCCACTGCTCCGGCCGGGCGCGGACCCGGTCTTCCACCATCTGGTTGATGCGGGTCATCAGTGCCAGCACGTCGGCGTTCCGGTCGCCCGAATCGATCAACTCCAGTGGTGGGGATACCGTCAGGCGGAAATTGGCACCTTCGAGACGCTCGACGAAGACCGGCACGACCGCGCAGTCGTATTTGAAGGCGAGTTGGCCCAGGGCTGGGGCGGTCATGGCGTCGCGCCCGAAAAACGGAATGGGAATGCCGTCGTTCATCTTCTGGTCGATCATTATGCAGACGGCCCCCTTGTTCCGCAGGGCCGCGACGACTTCACGCGCGCCATCACGGCCCTTGGGAACCATCCGGCTGCCGATCGCCGAGCGCGCCTTGTTGATAAGCCAGCTTGTGGCCGGATTGTTGGGCCGGCGATAGACCGCCGTGACGTGCAGACCGTGCCGGGCGGCGCCCAGCAGGCCGACTTCCCAATTGCCGGTATGGGCGGAAAAGAACAGCGTCGGCTTTTGCCGGGAGGCGGCGATTTCATCGACGATCTCGCCGCCGATCATGTCGGTCCGGGTCCAGATCTCGTCCAGGTGCGGATATTCCGCCATGACGCGGCCCAGATTGTCCCACATGCCGATCAGGATCTCGTCCCTGCGCGCCTCGGAGAGTTCCGGCATGGCGCGATCCAGGTTGCGCCGGGCCTTGCGCGACGTGCGCAGGCGCGGGCCGATGGTCCGACCGATCCAGCCGCCAAAGGCGGAGGCCGTATCCAGCGGCAGCACCATGAAGATGCCGTAGATCAGGTAAAGGAATGCCGCTTCCAGCGGATAGCCGATGTAACGGCGCCGGCGTCGGGCGGCTTCGCTTCTATTGGCCATTTCTATTGGCCATTGAGTTTATTGGGCATTGGGCAGGCTGGACGTCATGTAGGGGGTAAGCAGGTGGCGGATCGCCGCGGGATCGTCCCAGGTGACCGTTACCGGCAGCACGTGGACCATGGCGCGGGCGGCTTCCGACAGACGCACGGCGTCCTTGGCGGTCGTCACCGGAACGGCGCCCAGGCTGTCGGCGTATTCCACCAGCCGCATGATCTCATCCGGGTCATAGGGATGATGATCGGCAAAGGCAAGCCGGCCGACCAGTTCCGCTCCCAGTTCCTCCAGCGTCGTGAAGAACTTGTCCGGCCGTCCGATTCCGGCGAAGGCGACGATCCGTCGGCCTCGCAGTGCGTCGGCGACGTTTCGGGCGGGGGTCAGGCGCGCCGAGAGCACTGGCAGGCGGCCGGCGACCAGGGCCTTGATGCCGACTTCGTCGCGGCCCAGCACCACGACCGCATCGGCGCGGGCCAACCCGGCGTCCACCGGTTCCCGCAGCGGGCCGGCGGGAATGACGTGCCCGTTGCCGAAGCCGGCGGCGCCGTCGACCACCAGGATCGAGAGGTCCTTCGCCAGACGCGGGTTCTGGAAACCGTCGTCCATCAAGACGGTCTCGGCCCCGGCCGCTGTCGCCGCCCTGGCGCCGGCGATCCGGTCGCGGGCGACCCAGGTCGGGCGGGCGACGGCCAGCAGCAGCGCTTCGTCGCCGACATCGGCCGAGTTATGGCGCGTTCGGTCCACCAGGAGCGGTCCCCGCTCCCGGCCGCCATAGCCCCGCGTCAGAAAATGGACCCGGCGGGCTTTCAGCACGTCGGCGACGGCCAGCGCCACAGGGGTCTTGCCGGCGCCGCCGGCGACCAGATTGCCGACGCAGATGACCGGCACCCCCGGATGCACCGGCTTGGCCGACGCGATCCGGGCGCGGCCCAGCGCCGCGAACAGCGATCCCGCCGGTCTGAGCAGGCGGGCGGCGTTCCCTGGCGGGGCGTACCAGAAAGCAGGGGCCTTCATGGGGCGGCCGCTATACCGGCATCGGCCAGGGTCGGCGCCAAGGCGTCGAGCACCGCATCGACGACGCGGCGATTGCGCTCCGCCACGTCGCGGGCGGCGTTACCCAGCCGCGACCGTTCGGCGCCGTTGGTCAGAAGGCGGCCGACGGCTTGGCCGAGGCCAGCGCCGTCGGCGACGCGCAAGGCTGCCGAGCCGGCTTCCAACTGGGATGCTACTTCGGAGAAGTTGGTCATGTGCGGGCCGTAGACCACGGCGCAGCCGAACTGGGCCGGCTCCACCGGGTTGTGGCCGCCGATCGGGGTCAGGGAGCCGCCGACGCAGACGACGGGCGCCAGCCGGAAGAACAGTCCCAATTCGCCCATCGTGTCGGCGACATAAGCTTCGTGCTCCATGCCGGGCAGTTGGCCAGCCGAGCGCCGCGCCGCCGTCAGGCCGCGCCCGCCGAGCATGTCCATGACCTCGCCGCCGCGTTCCGGGTGGCGCGGGACGATGACGGTCAGCAGGCCGGGCAGCAGCGAGCGGAGTTCGGCGTGGACATCGGCGGCGATGGCTTCCTCGCCCGGATGGCTACTGGCGAGCAGCCAGACCGGCCGGTTGCCGAAGGCTTCGCGCATTTCCGCCAGCGCTCCGGCATCGGCGGGCAAGGGTTCCGCCGAGAACTTCAGATTGCCGAGGCAGCGAACGTCGGTCGCCCCCAGCCGGCGCAGGCGGTCGGCTTCCATCTCCGTCTGGGTCAGGCAAAGGCGGAAGACCTTCAGCAGCGGGCCGATGAAGCCCGGCACCCGCGACCACTTGCGGAACGATCCGGCGGACATCCGGGCATTGACCAGCGCCGACGGGATCTTTCGCCGTCCAATCTCGTGCAGCAGGTTCGGCCAGATCTCGGACTCGATCCACAGCGCCATATCGGGCCGCCAGTGGTCGAGGAACCGGCGAACCCAGGGCATCCTGTCCACCGGCACGTAATGGTGCAAGGCTCGGGGCGGCAAGCGTTTCGCCATCAGCTCGGCCGAGGTGACGGTGCCGGTCGTGATCAGCACGGACAGGTCGGGATAGCGCTCGATCAGGCGGTTGATCAGGATCAGGACGGAAAGCGATTCACCGACGCTGGCGGCATGGAACCAGACCAGCCGTCCTGATGGCCGGGGGCATGACGCCAACCCCAGTCGTTCCAGCCGGCGTACCGGGTCTTCCTTCCCTGCGGCACGGCGGCGGGCCAGATACAACCGTATCGCAGGCCCGCCGATTTCCGTCAGCCCGCGATAGATCGTCTGAAGCATTTAGAACGGTGACCAGTCCCGGCGTGAAAAAGCCGCGCACCTTACCACGATAGTCGAACAGGGCTAAGGCTTTTCGAACGGTGGCCGGAGACAAAGCCTGAGCAATATTCAAACCGCGCGGAGATGGTCGGATATCTGATCCAAAGGTCTGAGATTGCAGAGAAACTGCTCGGCAGACGCGCGCCAGGAATATGTCAGCGCATGTTCGCGGCAGCGTTCCAGCGGGATCGCCAGGGCCGACATGACGGCGCGGGCAAGGTCTTCGTCCATGCATCCGACGGGGGAGGCTCCCTCCGGCACCTCCAGCACGTCGAGCGGACCGGGCACGGGATATGCAGCCACCGGGACGCCCGACGCCAGCGCTTCCAGCAGAACCAACCCGAAGGTATCGGTCCTGGACGGGAAGACGAAGACGTCGGCGGCGGCATAGTAGTTCGCCAGCTCTTCCCCGTGACGCGCGCCTTCGAACTTTACTTGCCCGTAGCGCCGCCGGTATTCCTCCATCTGGGGACCGTCGCCGACGACGACCTTGGTGCCGGGAATGTCCAGCTTCAGGAAGGCTTCCAGGTTCTTCTCCACCGCGACGCGGCCGACATACATGGAAACAGGGCGTGCATAGTCGAGGAACGACTTGTCGCGCGGGTGGAACAGGCCGGTATCGACGCCGCGCGACCAGCGCCGGATGTTGCGGAACCCCTTGGCGATCAGGGTGTCTTCGATCGACTTCGTCGCCACCATGACGGCGAAGGCCGGCGCGTGGAAGCGGCGGACCAAGGCGTAGCTGAGCGCCAGCGGGATCGGCGCGCGGTCGCGGACATATTCCGGGAAGCGGGTGTGATAGGCGGTCGTGAAGGGGATGCCGTGCTTCAGGCACCATGACCGGGCGGCGAACCCGAGCGGTCCTTCGGTCGCGATGTGGATGGCGCCGGGATCGGCCGCCTCGATCAGGTCAGCCATCTTGCGTCCGGCCCCGACCGCCAGCCGGATTTCCGGATATGTCGGCATGGCGACGGTACGGAAGCGGTCGGGGCCGATGATTTCGACCGAATGGCCGAGTTGGACAAGCTCGTCCCTGACGGTCGCGAGGGTCCTGACGACGCCGTTGACCTGGGGGTACCAGGCGTCCGATACGATCAGGATCTTCACGCTGCGGCTCTGACTGGCAGCGACCGACGTGAAGCCGCCCAGTCGACAATCTGTAGCTCGCCGCTCGCCAGTTCCACCAGCGCCGTACAGGACTCGACCCAATCGCCGTCGTTGCAATAGAGGACCCCTTCCATCGGACGTATTTCAGCGCTGTGAATATGTCCGCAGATGACTCCATCGACCTCGCGACGGCGAGCCTCGTCGGCCAGCGCCTTCTCGTAATCTCCGATGTACTCGACGGCATTCTTGACGCGGTGCTTCAGATAGGCCGACAGGGACCAGTATGTGAAGCCCAGCTTTCGGCGCACATGGTTAAACCATGTATTGGCCGCCAGCAATCCGGTGTAAGCCTTGTCACCCAGATGGGCAAGCCACTTGGCGTATTTGACCACCGCGTCGAACTGGTCGCCGTGGATCACCAGGAAGCGGCGACCGTCGGCGGTGGTATGGACGGCGTCTTGCAGGATCGTGATGCCGCCGAACAGCATCCCGAAGAAGTCCCGGAAGTTTTCGTCGTGGTTGCCTGGGATATAGAAGACCTTTGTGCCCTTCCGCGACCGGCGGAGCAGCTTCTGGACCACGTCGTTGTGGGACTGCGGCCAATACCAGCTTCGCTTCAGCCGCCATCCGTCGACGATGTCGCCCACCAGATACAGATACTCGGACTCGTGGTGCCGCAGGAAGTCCAGCAGCAGGTCCGCCTGACATCCTCGCGTTCCCAGATGAACATCGGAGATCCAGATGCTGCGGACATGCCGCACACCGTCATTGGTCTGCATGCGCCAGCTCCTGCGGGGATTTTGGAACTGGCGCGGGTATACAGGCGGCCTTGATACACCGGCAACGATTACGATACTGAATATTTAAAAATTCTTGGCACCGTAATAGAAAATACTTTTAGCTGACTTTCTTTCTTCACCTTTAGCTTTACGGCAATGCCATGCCGCCTCGGACTCAAGTCAGATGGTCCGTCTCCAGATAGTCTTCCGCCTGCATCTCCATCAGGCGGCTGACCGTCCGCTGGAACTCGAAGGCGTGCAGGCCTTCGTTGTAGATGGCATCCGGAGGGCACTGGGCGGAGATTATGGTCTTCACCTTGTGCTCGTACAGGGCGTCGATCAGCGTCATGAAGCGCTTGGCCTCATTGCGCTGGGCTTCCTTCAGCTTCGGCACGCGGTCGATGAACACGGTGTGGAAGTGGGTGGCGATCGCCAGATAGTCGCCGGCGCCCAGGGGACGGGCGCAGAGCTCGTGGAAGGAGAACCACGCGACTCCCCGCGCGGCCTTGGGCACGTCGACCTTGCGGCCCTGGGCGGTCAGGGTGCAATGGGTGCTGGGGCTGCCTCCGGTCAAGGTCTCGAACAGGTCGTGCAGGGCACGTTCCGTCGCCGGGCCATGGGGGCAGTAGTAGACCTGGGAGCCCTTCAGCCGGTCGCGGCGGTAGTCGGTCGGGCCGGACAGCTCGACGATATCGACCCGCTCCTTCAGCAGCCTGATGAAGGGCAGGAAGAGGTCGCGCTGGAGCCCGTCCTTGTAGAGGTCGTCGGGCGGCCAGTTGGAGGTCGCCACGACCACGACGCCGAGGTCGAACAGGGCGGTGAACAGCCGCCCCAGAATCATGGCGTCCGCGATATCGGTGACGTGGAACTCGTCGAAGCAGAGCAGCCACGCCTCGTCCGCGATGGCGCGGGCGAGATCGGGAATAGACTCGTCGCCGGTCTTCTTGCCGCCCTCGACTTCCTTGGCGGCTTGGCGGTGCTGGTGCAGCCG
>DASQKT010000176.1:0-7377 GCA_035630415.1 Skermanella sp. | reverse complement strand
GCCGACCCGCGTGCTGGCGCCGATCCTGGCGGTCGAAGGAGTAGCTCTGGCGCTCCATCTTGCCCTTCCCGCACTGCCGGTCTGGGGCGGCTGGGCAGTGCATTTCGTCTTCACGCTGACCCTCGCCCTGTCGTTCCCCGTGATCGTGTCGTGCATCGCCCTGACGGTCGAGCCCGCCATCCGGGGGACCGCGATGGCGGCCTATACCTTCACCCTGTTCGTCGGCGTCAGCCTGGGCGCGTGGCTCGCATCCCGGCTGGATTTCGCCGACCTCATGCTTGGCTACCTGTTCGCGCTGTTCGCCTGCGCGATCCTGACCATCGGCAAACCCAATCATCTCGAGAGAGGATTATCATGACCGCATCAGCCGCCGTTTCTCCGGAAATCGCTCCGGACATCACGCTCCACCTGCCCGTCCCCACCGGCTACGCGCCAGTGAGCCGCCGGACGGTTTCCGTCGATGGCGAGCGCGCCGAACTGACCCGGCATGAGCGCATCGACGGCCGCAATGCCGGACTCGGAGGCGAGCATTTCAGCACCGTCATCGACGGCGGGGGCAGGCTGAAGGGATTCGTCCGGTTCGACCTTGCCCTGACGGAGGGAACGTTACCCAGCCGCGATCAGGCGCGGGAAGTGGCGCTGGCCTTCCTGGAAAAGCTGGCGCCCGACCTGCTGGCGTCGTTCGAGATCCGCTGGATCGAACCCCATGACGAGAAGCTCCGCGTCACCGGTGATGGCGGAAGCGAAACCCTGACGCTGACCGGCATGAAGGTCAAGATGCTGAACACGGCCGATGGCCGCTGGTTCTGGGTGATCGTCGGCACCGACGGCGCGGTGGCGGTGTTCGAGCGCGACATCGTCTGGATCACCATCCCCGGCCACCGCCAGACCGAGAAGTGGCTGCATGACGACTGGCTGGCGGATCAGGCTTTCGCGGCCGCCTGATCGGGCCGTTGCCCTCCCGTGGCGCCCGTGTTCAGGCGCTGCGGGACGGCTTCACCGCGCTCCGCAGGGCACGGGCCGCTTCGCGTACTATGTCGCGCGTTTCGCCAGTCCGGTGGATCAGTTGAAGCGACAGCCGGAACGCCGCCTCGATCTCGGGGACGAAACGCCGGTACTGGACGCCGTCGCGGCGCATCGCCGTCAGGGACGCCGGCATGAAGGCGATCCCTTCCCCTGCCGCTATCTTGTTGAAGAGCGCGTCGCGGTGCGTCGGCTTCGGACGGCGCTCCGGGGCATAGCCATGGCTGGCGAAGATCCGTTCGGCATCATCGTGGAACACGGGATTGTCCTTACGCCGGAGCCAGAAGAGCGGCATCCTTGGCAGAGTATCGAACGTCAGGCGGGTAGCGGGATCGACGATGCCGGCCGCCACGGCGACGACCATGGTTTCATGGAAGAGCGGAGCGCAGGTCAGATCGGCCGGAGTCCTGGGCGGAGTGGCGACGACCGCCAGATCGAGACGGCCCGAAGAGACCTGCTCGATAAGCCGGGGAGTTGTGGCGTGCAGTTCCGATACCGAGCCCTGATATCCCAACTCCTTCAGCAGGGTATCGAGGTTCGGCAGCGCTCCGGGATCGATCACCCGCGTGATGCCGACCCGGAGCTGATCGGCCCGGCATTGGCCCGCCGCCTTCGCGGCATCTATGGCGAGGTCCAGCGTCGCCAGGATCTCACGCGTCTGCCGGGCCAGGATGGTCCCCGCTTCGGTCGGCACCACGGAGTGGGTGTCACGCTCGAAAAGCTGGACCCCAACCAGACCTTCCAAGGCCTTGATGTGGCGTGACAGCGGCGGCTGGGAAAGATTGAGGCGTTCGGCGGCGCTCCTGAAGTTCAGGAGTTCGGTCACCGCGAGAAGGCATTTGAGCTGCTGCACCGACGGATAAGCGCGCATCGTATCCTCTGTCTCCCATGGAAGCTGATCCGGTGGTGCCGATTTCGTCCTGTGACGGGCGGCTGCGGCATCATATCGCCAGCGCGATCCTATTCTCTACTAAATTTATCGATAAAATGGTGTTTCAATCTGCGTCGAATGATGTAAAACTACGATCGTGAGCACAAAATAGACTACTAAAAACTGTGAAATTCGAAATGATTGGAGATCACTGGAATGCCTATTGATCATCGCAGCGGATTTGGCCGCACGGCTCAAGCTCTCGCCCTGTCGGCGCTTGTGGTGCTCGGCGTCGCGGGGGTATCCGCCGCTCAGGCCCAGACAGCACCGGAACCGGTGCTGATCGGTGTCAGCGGCCCGCTGACCGGCCCGCAGGCGCAGTACGGCGCGCAATGGAAGAAGGGCTTCGATCTGGCGCTTGACGAAGTCAACGCCAAGAAGGCCGGGGCGAAGGACGCCGCCGGCGGACGCCCGCTCAAGGTCGTCTTCGAGGACAGCCAGAACGATCCCCGGCAGGCCGTCGCCATCGCGCAGAAGTTCGTCAGCGACCCGAAGATCGTAATCGAGCTTGGCGACTTCGCCAGCCCCACGTCGATGGCGGCATCGCCGATCTACCAGCGCGGCGAACTGGTGCAGCTCGGCTTCACGAACTCGCACCCCGATTTCACCAAGGGCGGCGACTATATCTGGAGCAATTCGACCAGTCAGGCCGAAGAAGCGCCGCTTCTCGCCGATTACGCGGTCAACGGGCTCAGCCTCAAGCGTCTGGCGGTGCTGCATCTGAACACCGACTGGGGCAGGACCAGCAAGGATCTGTTCGTCAAGGCGGCTCAGGATCGCGGCGCGCAGGTCGTCGTCACCGAAGGCTATCTGGCCGACGAGAAGGACTTCCGTTCTACGCTGGTACGAGTCCGGGAAGCCAACCCGGATGGGGTGATCCTGATCTCGTACTATGCCGACGGGGCGGCGATATCCCGCCAGTTGCGCCCGGTCGGCTTGACCCAGCCGGTCGTCGCGGTCGGTTCGGTCTATTCGCCGAAGTTCCTGGAACTGGGCGGCGACGCGGTCAACGGCGTCCACACCACGACCCGCTTCTTCCCGGCGGAACCCCGGCCGGAGGTGCAGGACTACGTCGCCCGCTACCGCGCCAAGTACGGCGAAGACCCCGACGTGTTTTCGACCTACGCCTACGACTCGATCATCCTGGTGAACGAACTGGTGTCGCGCTACGGCGCGGAGCGGAAGGCGATCCATGACGGTTTGGCGAAGGTCGATGGCGTGCCCAGCGTGATCTTCGGGCCGGTCAAGTTCGACGTCGAAGCCCGCCGCATCTACGGCATCCGCAGCGTCAAGCTGGTCGTCAAGGATGGCGCCTTCACGCAGTGGGACGGCAACAAGCCCGTCGCCTCGGCAAACTGAGCCCTGGGAGCACCGATACATGCCGTTCCCCTATCTTCTGACCCAGCGACAGCAGGCGATCGTCACCAAGGCGGACGAGCTGGCTGCGACCTTCGCCGACCGCGCGGTCATCCACGACCCTGCCGGCAGCTTCCCTCACAAGAACTACCGCGACCTCCACGATGCCGGCTTCCTGCGGCTCGCCATTCCGCGCGAGTACGGCGGCGAAGGGGCCGATGTCTTCGACGCCGTCCTTGCCCATGAGCGTCTTGGGCGCGGCGATGGGGCGACGGCGCTGGTGAGCGGCATGTATCACAGCCTGTTCGGCCGCCTGCGCGATGACCGGCCCTGGCCCGAGCCGGTGTTCGAAGCCGTGTGCCGGGGCATCGCCGATGCGGGCGGCGCCATCAACTCCTGCGTCACCGAGCCGGAGCTTGGCAGCATCTCGCGCGGTGGCCAGCCCTTGACGACGGCGACGCGGGTCGAGGGCGGCTGGCGCATCGCCGGCCGCAAGACCTTCGTCACCGGAGCACCGATGCTCCGCTACTTCCTGACCGCCGTGGCGCTGCCGCCGACCGCTGCCGCTCCCCTTGGCGAGATGGGCTTCGCGATCGTTCAGGCGGGCCTGCCCGGCCTTCGGATCGAGCCGGCCTGGGGCGACAACCTGAGCCTGCGCGGCTGCGGCAACGACGACGTGATCTTCGACGGCGTGGTCATCCCGGAGGATTGGCTGGTGGAACGCCGCCCGATCAAGCCGCCGCTGCAAGCCGTTCAGGGCGGCGTCCCGTCATTCGGCGTCAATGCCTGGACGCTGGTGGTTGCCGCTGTCTATCTCGGCATCGGCCAGGGTGCGCTGGAAGCGGCGGCGGACTACGCCAACGGCCGGGTGCCCAGCGGGCTGGGCCAGCCGATCGCGACCCAGTCCCATATCCAGCAATGGATCGGGGAGATCGAAGTGTCGCTGGAAGCAGCCCGCGCCGTGCTCTACCAGACCGCGCGGGCCTGGGTCGAACACCCGGACCAGCGCCAAGCATTGGGGCCGCACGTGGCCGCCACCAAGTACCTCGTCACCAATACCGCCTGCACCGTCACCGAGAAGGCGTTGCGGGTGGCCGGCGGCTTCAGCCTGACGCGGGCACTGCCGCTGGAGCGGCACTTCCGCGATGCCAGGGGCGGGTTGTTCCAGCCGCCGCAGGACGATCTGGCGCTGTCCTATATCGGCCGCACGGTTCTGGGCGGCCGCCCGGGACGGCAGCCGGTGGCACCGGTTCGCGACGCAGAGAACCGCGAGGACGCGGCATGAATCCGCTCGACGCTTCGTTGTTCGGCCCCTGGTTCGACTACACCGTCAACGGTCTGGTGATCGGCAACATCTACGCCCTGCTGGCGGTCGGGCTGGCGCTGATCTTCGGCGTGTCGCACCTGATCAACTTCGCCCATGGCTCCGTCTACACGATCGGCGCCTATATCGGCTGGCTGCTGATAACCCAGATCAAGGCGCCGCTGCCGGTCACGTTCCTGACCGTGATCGCGGGCAGCGCGCTGCTGGGGGTGGCGATCCAGCATTTCGGGCTGCGGCCCCTGCGGAACGCACCGCGCATAGCGCCGCTGCTCGCCACCATCGGCATCGGCGTGGTGCTGGACCAGACCGCCCAATTGCTGTTCACGCCCAACCCACGCGGCTTGCCCAGCCAGCTTCCCGATTTCCGGATCGCCATCGGCGGCGGCAGCATCGGGGCGCTCGACCTGCTGATCGCCGGGGTCGGCATCGGCAGCGCCGCCCTGCTCTACGGCTTCCTCCGCTTTACCAAGCTCGGCTGGGCGGTGCGCGCCACGGCGCTGGACCGCGATGCCGCCCAGCAATGCGGCGTCGATATCGACGCGGTCAACCGTACGGTCTTCGCCATCGCCTCGGCCTTGGGAGGATTGAGCGGGCTGCTGGTCGGCATGTACTACAACGCGATCGATCCCAGCATGGGTTTCCAGGCGGGGCTGAAGGGCATCGTCGCCCAGTTGATCGGAGGCGTCGGCAACGTGCCCGGCGCCATCGTCGGCAGCCTGCTGCTGGGGCTGGTCGAGAGCTACGGCATCGCGTGGTTCGGCACCAGCTACCGCAACCTGTTCGCCTTCGTCGTGCTGATCGTGGTGCTGGTGCTGCGGCCCAACGGGCTGTTCAGCAGCACCAGGCGCATCCCGCCGGAACCATTGACCGGCACCTTCATCGCACCCAGCCGCCCGATCAAGCTGCCGCGTTGGCTGCCCTGGGGCTTGGGAGCCGGGGCGCTGGCCCTGCCGCTGGTGGTGCATCAACCCTATGTGCTCCAGACGCTTGGCAACGCGTGGCTATTCGCGCTGCCGGCCTTGAGCCTGACGCTGGTCGCCGGGACGGTCGGGCTGGTCTCGCTGGGTCATGCCGGGTTGCTGACGGTCGGCGCCTATGCGTCGGCCCTGCTGGCGCTGGATGCGGGGATTCCGGTCGAACTGGCGATTCCGGCGGCCGGTCTGCTGACGGCGGCGATCGGCACGGCGCTGGTCTTCCCCGCCTTCCGGCTGCGTGGGCACTACGTGTCGATCGCCACGCTGGCGCTGGGCGAGATCGTCATGCTGGTCATCCTGAACTGGGAGAGCCTGACGCGGGGGCCGATCGGCGTCAGCGGCATCCCGCCGCTCTCGGTGGCAGGCAAGCCGCTGTTCGCGGCGGAGTGGGTCTATACGATCCCGCTGGTCGCCGTGCTGATCTTCGCCGCACTCCAGTCGCGGCTGCTGGGATCGCATTTGGGGCGGACGCTGCGCGCGATCCGCGACGACGACGTGGCGGCTCGGTCCTACGGCATCGATCTCAACCGCTACAAGGCGCTGGCCTTCGCGGTCGCGGGCTTCGTCGCGGGGACCAGCGGCGCGCTGATGGCCCATTTCTATTCCTACATCAACCACGAGACCTTCCCCGGCGCCGTGTCGATCCAGGTGCTGACGATGGTCATCCTGGGCGGGCTCGGCAATGTCGCGGGCGCCGTGCTGGGCGCCGTCGTCCTGATCGGCCTGCCCGAAGTGATCCGGGCGACCGCCGAGTACCGCATGCTGATCTACGGCTTGGCGCTGCTGCTGCTGATCCGCTACCGCCCGCAGGGCATCCTGGGAACGGTGTGAGGACTTCGACAAGATGGCATCCCTACTGGAAATATCCTCCCTCAGCCGCCGGTTCGGCGGGCTGGTCGCCGTGGACCGGATGGCGCTCGACCTCGGTCAGGGCGAGCTGGTCAGCGTCATCGGCCCCAATGGGGCCGGCAAGACCACGCTATTCAACCTGATCACCGGCCTGGACACGCCGGACGACGGTCAGGTCCGGTTCGGCGGGGAGCCGATTACCGGGTTTTCGGCGGAACGGCTGGCGGTCCTGGGCGTCGCCCGGACCTTCCAGCATGGCCGGGTCTTCGGCAATCTCAGCGTGCTGGACAACGTGCTGGTCGGTGCCCACACCCGCCTGCGTGCCGTCCGCCCGAAGCTTCCCGTGGTCGGAGCGCTGGCGGAACTGGCGCTGGCGCTGATCCGCCCCGGAAATGTGGCCGAGGAAGAGCGGGCGCTTCGCGCGGAAGTGCTGGAGATCCTGGAACTGTTCGGCGACCGGCTGCTGCCGCGCCTGGACCATCCGGCCTACAGCCTGTCCTACGCCAACCGGCGGCGGGTGGAGATCGCCCGCGCTCTGGCCCTTCGCCCCCGCCTTCTGCTGCTGGACGAACCGACGGCGGGCATGAACCAGACCGAAACAGCCGAGATGCTGGAGATCATCCAGACCATCAAGGGCCGGGGACTGACCATCCTGCTGATCGAACACAAGCTGGATCTGGTCATGCAGCTATCGGACCGCGTCGTCGTGATGGATCACGGGGCGAAGATCGCGGAGGGACTGCCGCAGGATGTCGCCGGCGATCCGGTCGTGATCGAAGCCTATCATGGCCATCGCTGCGTTGGCGGCACGCACCGGCCTGCGGTTCTGGCAGCCGAATGATGCCGCCCTCCCCCATTCGCAGGAATTCGCCTTGACCGATCCATTGCTGCGCCTGGACCGCATCGACACCTTCTACGGC
>DASQKT010000175.1:0-3414 GCA_035630415.1 Skermanella sp. | reverse complement strand
AAGACGAGCTGCTTCAGAAAAGTGCCCAAATTCGGGCAGGTCTTGGTCAGCTTGGCCTTGGTCAGGGTGCGGACCGTGGCGCTGCCCCGGTTGGGGCCGAAATATTCCTCGCCGCCGTCCAGATAGCCCATCGGCAGCTTGACGTTCATCGGATGCGGCGCCCAGCCCAGGAACACCGCCCACTCCTTGCGCCGGACCGCGCGATCGACCGAGGCGAGCATCGCCGCTTCGCTGGATTCCATGAGCTTCCAGCCGCCCAGGCCATAGGCATCGTCGGCGATCATCTTCTGGATCTTCGCATTTGCGGACGAGCCGGGCTCAATGCTGTTGATGGTGCGGTTGAATTTGTCGGCATGCTTGCTCAGGTCGGCGAAGGTCTTGACGCCCGCATCGGCCGCCTCCTTGTTGACCGCCAGCGTCGTGGTTGCGCCTTCGAGGTTGACGACAGCAATGTCGATCTGGCCGCCGTCGATGTATTTGCGAGTCATCTCTTCCTGCGCTGGCATCCAGTTGCCGAGGAAGGCGTCTATGTTCTTCGAGCGAAGTCCTTCGATGGAAACGGCGACCGAGAGGTTGACGACATTGGGCTGATAGCCCAGCGCGGAGAGGATGACCGACGCCGTGGTCGTCGTGGACGTGATGTCGGTCCAGCCCGGATCGGACATCCTGACCGCCTTGCATTCGGCCGGTTCGGCTGCGAAAGCGGTGACGGTCCACAGGGAGGTGCTGCACAAGGCGATACCGGCGGCGGCCATCAGGCGGGCGGTTCTCAAAGACATGGTCAATCTCCCTGTTTATGGTTGGATGTCTCGTGGGGTTCCTGTTGAGGATCAGTTGGCTTTCGGCCTCCAGCGTGGCGGAAGGACGGGGCAGTCCTCGCTGCTTGAGGCGGCGATCCGCTGGATCGATTCGAAGACCGGTGGATCGAACGGTGTTGCCCGAGGCCCCGGCTTGACGACCGAAAGCAGGACCAGTTCCGTCTGCGCAGCCGGCCCCTGAGTGCCAGTCTCGCTCCCCGACCTGTACATCGCGTGGTGGACCAGCATGCGCTTCGAGTCGGCTCCGGCGATCCAGGTAAGGATCTCAACTTCCTCGTTGCAGGCGACCTCGCTGAGATAGACTATGCGGGCGTCTACGGTATAGACAGACCGTCCGGTCCGGGTCCGATAGTTCCCGTCCATGCCGATGTTGTCGAGCAGGGCATCGGTCGCGTGACCGAAAATCAGCACGTAAAAAGCTTCGCTGAGATGGCCGTTATAGTCGACCCAGTCCGGTATCACCCTGGAGCGGTGAAGGCGAAGCGGTCCCTTGGCGGTCATGCGGTCACCGGACCGGCCGGCTCAGCCCGCCTCTCGTGCCTGACGGGAGCCAGCGCCTCGATCAGGCGGATCAGGCAATCGTCGCGCCAGCGTTCCAGTTCCTTGATGCTGCGGCCATCGGCTTGAACGGCGGTACCCTCCACCATCCGGTCGCGAAGTTCCCGCGTCAGCTCAGGCGCTACCAGCTTCGTCCAGGGCAGCTTCAGCGCCGGGCCGAACTGATCCAGCATGTGGGCCATGCCGCCCTCGCCGCCGGCCAGATGGAAGGTCAGGCAGGTCCCCATGAAAGCGTAGCGCAGGCCGGGACCATAGACGATGGCGTCGTCGATATCCTCCGTGGTGGCGATGCCCTCGTTGACCAGATGCAGCGCTTCGCGCCACAGCGCCTCCTGGAGCCGGTCGGACAGGTAGCCCTCGATCTCCTTCCTCATCCTCAGCGGCCGCATGCCGATCGAACGATAGAAGGCGGCGGCCTGTTCCATGGTTTCCGGCGTCGTGCGCTCTCCGGGGACGATCTCCACCAAGGGGAGCAAGTAGACGGGATTGAAGGGATGGCCGATCACGACCCGGTCCGGGTGACGGCAGTCGGCCTGTATCCGCGACGGCAGAAGTCCGGACGAGCTGGAAGCGATGACGACATCCGGACCGCAGTTGGCATCGATCTCCGCCAGCAGCCGGCGCTTCAAGTCCTCGCGCTCCGGCGCGTTCTCCTGGATGAAATCGGCGGCAGCGGCGAGTTCGGCCACCGTCGCCACGAAGCGGAGGCGCCCCCTGTCGGCGCCCGGTCCCAGGCCCATCCGCTCGAGTGCCGGCCAAGCGTTGTCGACCGCCGCATGCAATGCCGCTTCACCGTCTGGAGCGGGATCATAGGCGACGACGTCCAAACCGTGAGCGAGAGCGCGTGCCGCCCAACCGCTGCCAATGACTCCGCCGCCGACCAGACCGAGCGTTCTTATGGTGGAAGAAGTGGTCATTTCCTGAATTTCCCCCAGGGCGCTGGTTAACGGCAAGGCGCTTTCAGCCCCAGGATTTCACGAGCCTCGGCCGGCCCGACCACACTGGAACCCAGCGCTTCGATGATCGTAACGGCGCGCTCGACCAGACTGCCGTTGCTGGCCGGGACTCCACGGTCCAGATAGAGATTGTCTTCCAGCCCGACGCGGACATTGCCGCCGAGCAGGACAGCTTGTGCTGCCATGGGCATCTGCATCCTGCCGATCCCGAATCCCGCCCAGATGCTCTCCGGTGGAAGCATGTCGCGGAGCGACAGCATCATGCGCGGCTCCGGTGGCATGCCCCAGGGAATGCCGAGGCAGAACTGGAACAGGGGCGGAGCATCCAGCAGGCCTTCATCGAGCATCTGTTTTGCGAACCAGAGATTGCCGGTATCGAAGATCTCAAGCTCCGGCTTGACGCCCAGGCGCTGAACGATCGCGGCCTGCCGGCGCAGGATGTCGGGTGTCGAGACATAGACCAGCGAACCGTCGCCGAAGTTCAGCGAGCCGCAGTCCAGCGTGCAGATCTCGGGTAGCAGTTCGGTCACGTGTACAGCGCGGGTTTCCGCACCCACCACGTCGGTATCGGAGCCGAAGCGAGTCGGCTCGTGGTCCGGGCCGATGAACAGGTCGCCGCCCATCCCGGCGGTCAGGTTGACGATCACATCGCTTCCGCTGGCCCGGATGCGGTCCATCACGTCGCGGTAGAGGGTGGGATTGCGGCTGGCCTTGCCGGTTTCGGGATCGCGGACATGGATGTGTGCGACGGCGGCACCCGCCGATGCCGCCTCCAGCGCCGCTTCGGCGATCTGCTTCGGGGTTACGGGAATGGCGGGATGCTTGCCGACGGTATCGCCCGCACCCGTGACGGCGCAGGTTATGATGACCCGGCGGTTGATCTCGGTGGAATTGGCCATGGCTGAACCCGCTGCTGAGCTTTGCTGATGGTCCGGATCGGCTTTATCGCCCGTCCTGATCGTCAGTGTGCTGCAACGGCGGGGGGCCGCTTGACCGGAACCGTCATCCGCATGACCGGATGCGACATAAGGTGATTATGACTGTGCCGGCATGTGTTTTTCCGACACCGTGGTTACGTCAAC
>DASQKT010000174.1:0-3193 GCA_035630415.1 Skermanella sp. | reverse complement strand
CCTGTCTCCGGAACTGGTCGCCTGATGATTTCGTAGCCTCCAGATGATCGTGCCAAGTTCCTGCAAGGCTCCCAGCTTGGAGCCCCGCATCAGCCAGTTAATCGCCTGCAAAAAAGTGGTATAAATTAACCATTGTAAAAGCTTCTGTCGGTACTCTTGGACTATCGTCGCGTTCAAGATCCTTTAGGAGCATCGTGTCCATACAAGCCGAAAAAGCTGTTGCTGACTCAACCGAGAACCGGCACTGCGCTGAGGTGGCCCTTCCGCCCACCAACACCGTGCGTTGGGTGGCAAGTAGAAAAACCAGCGTCCTGGCGGCCATAGATGCAGGAAGCTTGACCATCGAGGAAGCACGCCTGATGTATCGCCTCACCATTGAGGAAATTGCCTCATGGTCGCGCCTGGCTGCTTTACATGGTCGAGACGGACTGAAAGTATCCAGACTCGAGAAATATCGAAAAGAACAAAGAGGCGAGGCAGGACGAGACCCGTGTAAGCGTCAGCTCAGTGCTGCGGCTGAAGGGTATTGACGCTGCCGATCAGCATGATTATTGGGCGGTGATGTTCCAGGGCAGCAGATCTCCGATACGGTTGATCGGATGGTCTGCGATGCGGCCGAGAACGTCCCGCAGGTAGGCTTGCGGATCGAGCCCGTTAAGCTTGGCGGTTTCAATAAGAGTGAAGATTGCCGCGGCACGAACACCGCCGGTATCGGAACCGGCGAACATCCAGTTGCGTCGGCCGATGGCCAAGGGTCGGATGGCGCGTTCGGCGGCATTGTTGGAGATCTCCAGCCGGCCATCCTCGACGTAGCGGGTCAGCGCCGCCCAGCGCGAGCGTGCGTAGCGGATCGCCGCCGCCAGATCGCTCCTGCCGGGGAGGCGTGCCAGCGTGCTGTCGAAGAAGGCCGCCAGGGCATCGAGCACAGGCTTGGCCCTGGTCTGGCGAACCTGCTGGCGCTCCGCCGGAGGTCGGCCGGTCAGTTCGCGTTCGATGTCGAACAGCGTCCCGATCCGCTTCAGCGCCTCCTCGGCCAGGGGTGACCCGGTAGAGGCATGCTCATCGAAGATCTTGCGACGCACATGCGCCCAACAGGCGACCTCAGCGACGACGGTTCGACCGTTTCCGGTTCCGTACAGCGCCTCGAACCCGGCATAGCCATCGGCATGCAGGTGCCCGTGGAAGCCCGCGAGCACTCCTTGCGGATGCTCGCCTCTGCGATCGGGCGTGTAACGGTACAGCACGGCCGGCGGCGCCGGTCCGGCATGCGGGCGCTCATCACGCAGGTAAACCCACAGCCGTCCCGTCTTTGTCCGCCCCCGTCCCGGATCGAGCACCGGAACCGGCGTGTCGTCCGCGTGCAGCACGGAACCCGCCAGCACGTGTCGGCCTGCCGCCTCCACCAGCGGCGCCATCAAGGCCGCCGCTTTGCCAACCCAATCGGCCAGCAGGGCGCGCTCCAGGTCCATGCCATCGCGGGCGTAGATGGCGGACTGACGGTAGAGCGGCAGGTGATCGCAGTATTTGCTTACCAGGACGTGGGCAAGCAGCCCGGCGGACGGCAGGCCGCGCGGGATCGGCAGCGAAGGCATCGGCGCCTGATCCATGGTTTCGCAGCACCGGCAGGAGACGGCGGGACGGACATGGCGGATGACGTTAAAATGGCCGGGAATGTAATCCAGTATCTCGGTGATGTCCTCGCCCACATGACGCATGGCGCCGCCGCAGGAAGGACAGGCATCGGCGGGCTTGTGCACCACATCCTGGCGCGGCAGGTGCTCCGGCAACGGACGTCGCCCACTCCTGGCTCGCCGCTCGGGTGCGGCCGGCGGCGAGGTACCCGGCGGCTGGGAGGCTCCGGCAGTAGCCTCCAGATCCTCCAGCGCCAGCTCGAGCTGTTCGATCTCGCGGGCGATCTTTTCGGAGGAACGGCCGAACTGCATCCGGCGCAGCCGGGCAAGCTGGATCCTGAGCTTTTCCACCTCGAGCGACCTGGCCATCAGCCCAGCCTTTGCGGCAGCCAGTTCAGCGGCTTGCGCGGCGATGATCGCGTGCAGCGCCTCGACATCGGTGGGCAGGGCGTCGGGAATGGACGACATGCCCGGAGTCTACCCAGCCGCCATGCCGGCGACCAGACCGTATCACAGCGGCGGTGCTGTTGCCGGACGAGCGTGGCTTCCGGGACTCACCCCGCCACTTCAGGCCGGACGGCGCGTTGCGGGGAGCGCCACTCCATGCCTTCCAGGAGCATGGCCAACTGCGCCGGGGTGAGTACGGCGGTTCCCTCCCGGCTGATCGGCCAGACAAAACGCCCTTTCTCCATCCGCTTGGCGAACAGGCAAAATCCCTGGCCATCCCAGTACAGCACCTTGACGAGGTGTCCTTGCCGGCCGCGGAAGACGAATAGATGACCGGCGAACGGATCCTGCTTGAGAACCTCCTGAGCGAGGATCGACAGCCCGTTCATGCCCTTCCTCATGTCTGTCGACCCCATCGCCAGATAAATCCTGACGCCGGCGGGAACCGTGATCATCCGGCCTCCAGAACGCCGACCAGCCGGCGCAGCACCGCAGGAGCGATGTCCTCGGCAACCCGCAGCGTCCGGCCGTTGGCGAGGACCACCTCAACCAGACCCGGACGACGGTCGGTCCGGCACGGCTCGGGTGTCGTGATCGGCACCGATGTGGAGGGCGTCGCGTCGACTGGCACCGACGCTTCAAGCACCCGCACCGGGACGAGATGCGGCACCTCGCTCACCAGGTCACGGTTCTCCATTTGTCGGCGCCAGCGGTAGATCAGGCTCGTACAGATCCCATGACGGCGGGCGACTGCAGCCACCGAGCCGCGACCGCCTCCTGCTTCATGGACCAGGCGGATCTTTTCCTCCGCCGTATAGAAGCGGCGCCCGCCATCCCCGGTAATGACTTCGATGCGCTGGATCGCCACGATGCTAACCACGGTGTTTGCCATGATGCCAAGCCGGCCCTCAACTCGGACAGCGCCGACATCCAATTTTCAGCACACCAATCAACAATCTCGCAAGGCAGCCTCAGGAAGACGCTTACGGTACAGATCCTGTCGAGCAGTCCGCTTCGCCGTCAACCGCGCCTGCTCGAAGGTCGGTTTCGTCTCCTGAGAGAGGTAATGCTCGGCTAAGGAACCAGCGACCTGCCGGGCCGCTGATCGAACCGCT